>JAHEYW010000018.1:0-22594 GCA_023251395.1 Bacteroidales bacterium | reverse complement strand
GTACCGCCGTTTACAACAGGCAGCACACCTGTGACTTTTGTCGGGAGATCGATAGTAGCATTAGCAATATCAGCATTGACTATCTGACCATAAGTTGGCAGCCCTGCAGCATTACCATGAAGAACTGAAGATGTTGTACCGGCAGGACCTTCAACGATAGATCCTCCTGAAGCAACCATTATCTTATTGTTGGTCAGGGCAGTAGAAGAGTTGGTGCCGCCATTTGCAATCGGCAGAACACTGGTGACTTTTGTAGTAAGGTCGATTGTACTGTTAGTAATATCACTGTTTACAAGTAGCCCGGTAGAAAGCACACCGGTGGCATTATTATGAACAAGACCAGCAGTTGTGAATGCAGGAAGAGTGATAGAGTTGGCAGAATTACCGATAGTTACATTACCGGTTGAAGTTCCGGTATTGATGTTAGTCGGGAAGTTGGAAGACGGATTTAAGTTAACGTCCCCACCAGTAACCGACAACCCTTTATTACCAGTAAGCAGATCGGCAGATGTGATAGTTCCTAAACCTGTAGTAGAAATATTACCACTTGTAGTAACAGCATCACCGGCATTAAGAGGAGAAAGCACAGTGCCAGTTCTGTTCCAGAATCCGATAGTACCGGTAGAAGGAGCTGAAGTGGTCAGAGCACTGGAACCATTGGTATATACTGCTGAAGTCGGAGATAATGCACTGAGAGTCAGTCCTGTGAAAGTAGGAGTAGCACCGGCATGAATATCCTGTGGGGTAGAGAGCTGAATGCTACCCGTACCGTTTGTAATATTAATCTGGTTAAGTGTACCTGTAAGAGTGGCTTTAGTGAGAGTATTACCGGTTGTGTTCCCGATAAGGAGTTCACCATTGAGATAAGAGCTTTGACCAGTACCGCCGTTTACAACAGGCAGCACACCTGTGACTTTTGTCGGGAGATCGATAGTAGCATTAGCAATATCAGCATTGACTATCTGACCATAAGTTGGCAGCCCTGCAGCATTACCATGAAGAACTGAAGATGTTGTACCGGCAGGACCTTCAACGATAGATCCTCCTGAAGCAACCATTATCTTATTGTTGGTCAGGGCAGTAGAAGAGTTGGTGCCGCCATTTGCAATCGGCAGAACACTGGTGACTTTTGTAGTAAGGTCGATTGTACTGTTAGTAATATCACTGTTTACAAGTAGCCCGGTAGAAAGCACACCGGTGGCATTATTATGAACAAGACCTGCAGATGTGAATGCAGGCAGAGTTATAGTATTTGTTGCATTACCAATAGTCACAGCACCGGTAGTTGAACCGGTAGCTATATTTGTAACATTTGTTCCGGCATTTGTATTGAGATAAATTGGACCACCATAAACAACAGCACCGTTCCGGCCGGTAAGTCTGCCGGCAGAAGTAATTGTCCCAGTGCCTGTGGTGAAAATATTACCGCTTGTAGTAATTGAGTCTCCCGCAGAGGTTGGCGACAGGGTGGCTGTACTGTTGTTACGATCCCAGAAACCGAGAGTTCCTGTGTTTGGAGCGGTTGTTGTCAGAAGACCGCCGGTTGTAGTATAAACACCTTTATCAGGAGTAAGGCCGCTTAATGTTAATCCGGTAAATACAGGTGTGGCACCGGTATGAATGCTTTGCGGTAAAGAGAGTGTGATGCTTCCGTCTCCGTTAGCAACATTGACCTGATTAGTTGTACCTGTCAGAACAGCTTTTGAAAGTGATCCTGAAGAATTACCGATAAGCAGCTGTCCATTGGTGTATGAGTTATACCCGGATCCACCATTTACTGAGGTTAATATGCTTGTACCAACATCACTTGCCGAAGCAAGGTCAATAGTCGTAGCGACCAGGTTCTGAGAGCCATCAGTTTTGACGGGACGTGACGCAGTAAGCTTAGGTACATTGATATTTCCAGTTGTATTACCGAGCGTAATATTCCCAGTTCCGGCATTAGCAATTTTTACTGCGTTGGCCCCGGTTCCGTTAGCGATATTAACAGTTTGGGAAGCAGTTGAATTCCCAAGGGTAATATCTCCGGTCTGTGCATTACCGCCGATGGATATTGTACCTGCAACAGCAGAAGCACCAACCCTGTAAGTTGATGCGGCTGCCCCATCAAGAGAGAAATTCCCGGTACCTACTTTCTGGACAATACCAGATGTAAGAAGGTTATTGCCAATAGTTACAATATTACCACCAATAGTGCTGGAGGCAATATTGACATTGCCTGTGGAAGTTCCGGAGTTGATATTGGTCGGCTGGTTATTGCTAACATTAAGGTTGATAGCGCCAGCACCTGAATTAATATTCGTTGTTGTGGCCGTACTACCCAGGGCAACAGTGCTTGCACCCGTGAGTCCTGCCCCAACATTGATCGTTTGCACACCATTACCCCCGATAGTCACCGCTCCGGTAGTTGTACCGGTACCTATATTTGTGATATTAGTTCCGGCATTTGCATTTAAATAAACTGGACCGCCATAAATGACAGCGCCATTACGACCGGTGAGTCTGCCGGCAGAAGTAATTGTCCCTGAGCCTGTTGTGTAAATATTACCGCTTGTAGTAATTGAGTCACCTGCAGAGGTTGGCGACAGGGTGGCTGTACCGCTGTTACGATCCCAGAAACCGAGAGTTCCGGTGTTTGGAGGGGTTGTTGTCAGAAGACCGCCGGTTGTAGTATAAACACCTTTATCAGGCGTAAGGCTGCTTAATGTCATTCCGTTGAATACCGGGGAGGCGCCGGTATGAATGTTTTGCGGAGTTGAAAGAACGATGCTTCCAGCGGTGGGGAAGGAAACATTTATTTGATTTGTTGTTCCATTTAAGGTTTTATACTCATTAACCAGACCGGCAGCATCCATTCCGAGGAGCTGATTACCGGTTCCAAGAGAGCCCGAGCCCATAACAGCTTTCCAGCCGCCATCATAGTACCAGAAGGATTTTGTATCAGTATCATATACAATGAGTCCTTGCGCTGGTGTGCTGATCGACACTCTGTTAAGTGTCGACATCCTTGGCACAAGGAATCCTTTGTATGGGCCTGATGTCCATTTTAGTTCCAGTATGGCTGAGGCGTCAGGAGAGATAGATGTCTCGCTGATCCCAACCCCCTGGCCCAGGGATTTCTGACCCACCAGTGACCAGATAATAATCACTGCGTATAATACGACTCTGGAGGGTCTTAAAAAGACCCTCTTTTCTTTCTGCCAATTTCTCCCACCAGAAATTAGTGCAGATCTTCTTTGTTTAGTTTTCATACTTAAAACCTCCTGTTTACTATGTATGATTCAATTAATACACTGTAAATAAATGAGATATAAAAATGTTATATATAAATGTTCCTGTCTAAATTCAATTCAGTTAAAAGCAAAAAAATACTGTCCGGCTTAACATCTTTTTTTTTTGAAGCCGAGCAATAGTTTAAAATATTTTTTGTCTGTTCTGTATTATGCAAAACAGACAATAATTGCATCCAGTAACAAGACCCGTATTGTTTTTTCAGGGTTGCACTGGTGCAATAGTATATTAACACTTAAAGATAAATATTATTTAAAAAGTTTAGGACATTTTTTGACAAAAGAGAAGATTTCTTTGACAATAATAGAATTATGGAACGTTATTTAAATATTCGAAAATATGTAGATATGAGAAGGTTAAAATACAGGACAGATGCAACAAGCAAAAAAAAACATCCGGCGTCCCGGATATTTTTAGAAACCATTAAATAATATATTTAATATCAGAAATTTATAGAAATAATATAATATTCCTCCTGCTTATTGCTCAGACAATTAACATTGCATCTCCATAAGTTCCGAAACGGTACTTTTCTTTCACAGCTGTTTTGTAAGCATCAAATGTAAGTTCATACCCGGCAAATGCTGCAACCATCATCAGGAGAGTTGAGTAAGGCAGATGAAAATTACTTATCATCATATCCGGAACTTTGAAATCATATGGCGGGAAAATTAACTTGTTTGTCCACCCGTCAAAAGGTTTAAGATATCCGGCTGTTGATACAGAACTTTCAAGAGTTCTTACAACTGTTGTTCCAACCGCACATATCCTTTGTTTATCGTCCTTCGCCTTATTTACAATATCAACTGCTTCATTGGTGATTTTAATCCTCTCAGAATCTACCTTATGCTTGGTAAGGTCCTCTACATCTACACTACGGAAATTTCCAAGACCCACATGAAGTGTTATTTCTGCAAAATGTACTCCTATTATCTCGAGTTTTTTCAGCAGCTCACGACTGAAATGCAAACCTGCAGTTGGAGCAGCAACAGCACCCTCATGCTTTGCAAAGATTGTCTGATACCTTTCATTATCCTCAGGCTCAACTTTCCGGTTAATAAATTTTGGAAGCGGGGTCTCACCAAGACTGTAAAGTGTCTGTTTGAATTCATCATAAGTCCCGTCGTACAGGAATCTTAATGTTCTTCCTCTTGACGTGGTATTGTCAATTACTTCAGCAACCAGTAGGTCATTCTCACCAAAATAAAGTTTATTGCCAATCCTGATTTTTCTGGCAGGATCAACAAGAACATCCCATAACCTTTGCTCACGGTTAAGCTCTCTTAAAAGAAAGACTTCAATTTCCGCTCCTGTCTTTTCCTTGTTTCCATATAGTCTGGCCGGAAATACCTTTGTGTTATTAAATACCAGTACATCATCCTCATTGAAGTACTCCGTAATATCTTTGAAGATCTTATGCTCAATCTTCCCGGTTTTTCTGTTGACTACCAGCAGTCTCGATTCATCCCTGTTCTCTGTCGGGTAAAGAGCAATAAGTTCCTGGGGAAGATTGTACCTGAATTGTGATAATTTCATAATTTTTTATCCTAGATTTTAATATAAACGAACCCTTTATACGAGATAATATCAATTTTGTTACAATTGTTCAAGAAAAAATTGAAATTTTTCAATATTCGTTGCATCTGACACATTAAATTTACCTATTGCGGTTCTCTGAAGAGCCGACAGGTATGCCCCACTTTCAAGTCTCTTACCAATATCCCTGGCGATTGCCCTGATATATGTTCCTTTACTGCAGCGAAGTCTCACTTTAATGTCCGGGAGACTGAAATTCAGCATTTCAATTTCATGAATAAATATTCTGGATGGTTCCAGTTTTTTTTCCACTCCCTTCCTCGCAAATTCGTATGCACGTTTACCATCAATGAACTTCGCGGAGAACAAAGGAGGTTCCTGCAATTGCTCACCAAGAAAACTCTGAAGGGTACTTTCTACAAGTCCAGTTGTAATATGATCAGTCGGATACTTTTCATTAACCTCCGTCTCAAGATCAAAGGAGGGGGTGGTTTCACCAAAATGAAAGGTAGCAACATACTCTTTTTCAAGATTATTGAATTCCTCAAGTCTTTTCGTGAATTTTCCTGTGCAGATTATCATGAGACCTGTTGCAAGCGGATCAAGAGTCCCTGCATGACCTACTTTGATTTTTTTTAAACCGGTACTTTTTCTGATCATGATCCTTATCTTGTTTATCAGGTCATGAGAAGTCCAGCCCAAAGGTTTGTCAAAGAGCATGAACTGCCCTTCCTCAAAAATATTTTTTTCAGGGATCACCATCCAATTAATATAGAGATAATGCCCGCTAAAGCACAATATGCTGCAAACCAGATCAATTTACTTCTCTTTACAAGTTCAATCATCCATCTGCAGGCAAAATAACCTGAAACAAATGCTGTAAAAAAGCCAATTGCAAGGACAGTTATATTTATTCCTCCTGTGGCATCTCCACCTTTTACAATTTCAAGAGCATTGGCTCCGATAATTGGCAGTATGACCATAAGAAATGAAAACCTTGCAACTTCTTCTTTTTTGTTGCCAAGCATCAATCCGGTTGCGATCGTCGCTCCTGATCTTGAAATCGCAGGAATGACCGCTATTGCCTGGGCTATACCAATAATAAATGAATCAAAGTAAGATATTTCACGGTTTCCTGGTCTGATGAAATGGGCTGCTGCCAGCAAAAGGGCAGTAATGAGGAACTCGATACCTGTTGCAATAAGATTTCCTGAAAACATGTTCTCAACAAAGTCCTTAAAGAACAATCCGACAAATAATACCGGGATCATTGATACGGCAATCTTAAAGAGGTATTTTGTCTCTTCGTTGATTTTAAACTGAATCGATCCCCGGACGAGTTTCATGATCTCTTGCCAGAATACAACTATGGTGCTAAGTACTGTGGCCCCATGCACAACAATCGTAAAGTAAAAACTCTCGGAAGGCTTCACTTTGAACAATGCATCTGCTATCTCCAGGTGTCCGGAGCTGCTAACAGGAAGAAATTCCGTGAGACCCTGAACAAGCCCCAGGACCAAAGCTTCAAACCAGTTCATGTGTGTTTGTTTGATTAAATTAAATGGTTATGCTATAAAAGAGGAAAGACCGAAGTCGGAAGCAAAAATTTCTTTCTTCGGACTTCGGACTTCTGACTTCCGACCTATTCTTTCTCAGCATCCCTGGGTTTCTTCATTATTGCCCAGATCTCAAAAATGAAACCTGCCAGCACAACAATAGGGGCAAGGGTTATTCTTCTGAAACTGAATATCTTCTCACTGAATTTATCAGGACTATCAGATTTCCCTCCTAACATTAGCAGAAATCCGATTACTATTATCACAAAACCAATTGCGAGGAGCTTATAATTTTCTGCTCCAAGGGCAAAGTTTACCTTTTCGTTATTCTCCTTTTTTGTACTCATTTTCTTTCAATAATATAGTTTGTCCTCAGAAATACCTAAATACTTGCTGACTGAAAAAAATGTAGAAATAAAATTAATAATGATCCCGGTAAGTATTATTCCAGCGCCAAGTATAAACAAAAGATTTGAATCCTTGAAAGTGAATAGCATGACAAATTCCCTTTCAATGATATACAGAAAGCCCAATAACAGAAGAATGGCAATTATACCTGAAATAAATCCCTGCAAGATGCTTGTAAGAAGAAATGGTTTTCGAATAAAGGATTTTGTAGCACCGACCAGTTGCATTGTTCTGATCAGAAATCTTTTTGAATAGATCGATAACCTTATTGTGTTGTTTATTACAGTCAGGGCGATAAGGAAAAGGAACAGACTTATGACTGTAATAAATAGTCCTATTTTACTGACATTTTCATTAATGAGATTTAATAAGGATTGCTGGTAATAAACTTCTTTTACTACCGGGAAATGTCTGATATATTTTTCAATTTTGGAAACACTGTCAGGGCTTGTGAAGGGAGCTTTAAGATAAACATCTATAGAAGGGGGTAGAGGGTTATAGCCAAGAAAGTTTATAAAGTCCTCCCCGAGATCTTTTTTCAGTTTAGCGGCCGCTTCATCTTTTGATACATATTCAGTTGACTTAACATAAAGTTTTGAATTAATCTCTTTCTGAAGAGACTGAATATCCGGGTCATTTGCATCCTCATTCAACATTATGGAAAAAGAAAGGCTTTCCTTAAAATAATCTGACAACCCTCTTGCGTTGATTATCAGTATTCCAAGTACGCCCAGAAGAAAAAGAACGAGAGAAATACTGACAACAACAGTCAGATATGAGCTTCTCAGCCTGAATTTCGATAACCCTTCAGTCTTCTTCTTCATTCCTTCTTTTTATTCTTCCCCTTTTTACTTTTACCCCCTGACGTTGTGGCCAGGGTCTTCACTTCGTTTCGACTTTTGTCTTTTGTCTTTTAACTTTTGACTTTTGTCTTACTCTACTATGGTAATCCATCCAAAAGGATCCGGTTCGTCACCACACTGTATTGCAACCAGCTTTCTATAAAGCATCATAGTCTTTTCCCCGGGAATACAGTCCTTACAATATTCATAGACTTTATTGTCTGCCGGGTCAAATATTTTAGCAATCGGACTGATAACTGCAGCTGTTCCGCATGCACCAACTTCTTCGAATTCAGGAAGTTCAGTTACAGGAACCGGTCTTCTTTCAGTCTTCATTCCAAGATGTTCAGCCAGCTGAACAAGGCTCAGATTGGTTATTGATTGCAGGATTGATTCAGATTTCGGAGTCACATAAGTGTTATTTTTTATCCCGAAAAAATTAGCCGGACCACATTCATCAATGTATTTCTTTTCTTTGGCGTCAAGGAAAATTGTACTCGCATATCCACCATGCTTTGCTGCTAAAAGAGCCCTGAGGCTTGCAGCATAGTTTCCTCCGACTTTAAATGTTCCTGTTCCTTGTGGAGCAGCTCTGTCAACATCCCTGCTTATCAGCATATTTACAGGAACGACCCCTCCTTTGAAATAAGGACCCACAGGAGTAACAAAAATAATAAAGGTATATTCTGAGGATGGCTTAACTCCAACTTCAGCTCCGCTTCCATACAGCAACGGGCGAATATATAATGATGCACCAGATCCATAAGGCGGGACAAATCTTTTGTTGAGACTGATCACTTTTAAAACAGCCTCTTTGAACATAGCTTCAGATACTGGCTCCATAATAATACCCTTAGCCGAATGAATCAATCTTTTTGCATTTTCATTCCATCTGAAAAGACGGATCCTGCCATCCTTACCCATATAAGCTTTTAGTCCCTCAAATGCTTCCTGTCCGTAGTGCAAACCCGTGGCTGCAATATGGATATCAATATATTCAGAATTTGAAACCTCAAAAGAACTCCATTTCCCATTTTTAAATGTACTCCTTAGGTTATAGTCGGTTTTGATATATCCAAAAGGCAAATTCTTCCAGTCTATGGCTTCCATAATATATCTTTTAAAATAGCTGTCAAAATTACATTATTAAATGGGAATGATCAAATGTTTGCTGCTGTCATCTCAACGCTTTAATATAACCATCCAGATTTTTAAGCTGTTCTTCCAGGGAAACACTACTAAGAAGTTTTGAAGTGTTGGTAAAAAACTGATACTCTTCGAGAGATTTTCTCATTCTCTGAAACCAGGAATTGATATTTTCTACATGCCCGTACTCTGATTCTTCCTTGAGTAGTTTTTCTAAGAGTTTAACATAATCAATCCTTCCCATGTAATCATATACGGCATCGTGCAGGATTTTGTCCGAAAGAGATTCTGTTTTTCCCGTGAATGAATTAGTAATTAATCTTTTTACAGAGTCTATGTTTTTCCTGGCAAATGCATATTTCGGGAGAACTTCATCCACACTCTGACAAGCTCCATCATATGGTTTTTCATAGAAGTTAATATAACCGGTCAGAATAAAGGTGGCTGCCAGCCTCAGTTCAATATACTCCTCCTTCTCAAGTTTTTCAGCATTTGCAATAAGATCAACCTGGTTTACAATATTCTTAGCCATTGCGAAATTATGAAAATAGAGGTTTGGCGGGGCTTCCCCATCGAACATTTTCTGTACATACTCCTCAATGTCCTGCAGTTTGATGAACTGCATTTTTTGTATGAATTTAAAGTTTGGATTCCCGTTTTCATCCTTCAGTTCATCAATTATTCCTTTTACAAAGTACATGTCAAGGTCGCCTTTGTATTTAACCGGCATTTTGCCGCGATATTCACAATCAAAGAAATCCTTTACAAATTCATAGGTAGTTCCTGAAATATTTATTTTGCCAGCATCCCCTGAAGATTCCATTCTGCTGGCAGTGTTTACCGTATCTCCCCAGATGTCGTATGATAACTTTTTCTGTCCGACAACCCCGGCAACCACCGTCCCGGTATGTATACCAATTCTGATATCCCAGAATTTCATTCCTGAAATTTCTGTGTTGGATTTCAGTTTCAGCATATATTGCTGCATTTCAAGGGCAGCAAGTGTTACCTCAACCGGGTTAGTCCTGTTCTTCTCCGGAATCCCGCCAGCACACATATAAGCATCACCGATTGTTTTTATTTTCTCGATACCGTATTTTTCAACTACCGAGTCAAAATGAAAGAAGAACTTATCGAGTTCATCGATCAAAACTTCAGGGTTCATCTCTTCAGCTATCTTTGTAAAACCCTGAATGTCAGAAAATAAGACTGTTACAAAATTGTATTTGATTTTTGTAGCCTTTCCTTTGGCCATAATTTCTGCTGCTGTATTCTTGGGAAGAACATTTGAAAGAAGCGTCTCAGTATTTTCTTTTTCTTTTATCAGCTCCTCAGTTCTTGAGTTTATGATCTGTTCCAGCATGTATTGTTTTCGGGCAAATCTCAGATTCATCTGGTTGTATAATAACCAGACAATAATACCTAAGAGTATAAAATAGATCGTAAGTGCGGGAGAGGAAAGGCTCCATCTTGGCAGGATGTAAAATGGCACCGGGGACAACTCATATATCTTCTGATCAGAATCTCTGTATCTTACACAAAAAGTGAAATGACCCGAATAGAGATTTGTATATTCCTTTATATTATTCTTCTGCCATTTGCCCCATCCTTTATCAAAGCCCTTAAGCATAAATTGAAATTCCCCTGGCTGTTCAGCTGTAACCTCAAACATAATATTATTCATTTTCCGTTTGAATTTCATATTTCCTCCAAATATCAACAAACTGTCATTCGAGGTTTTTAGAGGATTGATCACCGAATCGTAGTTGATAGTGATCTGTGACAGAACAGGAAGTTTATTTTGACCGGAACTTTCCAAACAGGAAATAACAGAGAATAACAATATTGAAATAAAGAGAAAGAAACAGCGGCAGATTCTGGTAAAATTTCCGGCCATTGAATGATGAAATAATATTTTCAAATGTAATACTAAATCAAATCAGGTCAAAAGGAAAGAGCAATTTTGAGTACTTTTGTCCTAAATTTCAATTTATGACTAAAATTATCTTTGCCACAAACAATCAGCATAAGCTGAGTGAAATAAAGCACCTTCTTGGAGATAGTTTTGAACTCCTTAGTCTTAAGGATGTCAACATTTATCAGGATATACCGGAAGATAATCCCACACTCGAAGAAAATGCTCTTTTTAAGGCAAAGTATATAAATAAAGTGACTCGAATGAATGTTTTTGCAGATGATACAGGTCTGGAAATAGACCAGCTAAACGGAAGACCCGGTGTTCATTCTGCAAGGTTTGCAGGGGACGGGAAAGACTTTAAGGCAAATATGGAAAAGGCTCTGATACTCATGGAGGGGAAACAGAACAGAAAAGCAAAGTTCAGAACTGTGATTGCACTCATTATTGACAACAGGGAATACTTGTTTGAAGGATTTATTAATGGAACGATACTTAATACGCCCCGTGGTACAGAAGGATTTGGCTATGATCCGATTTTTCTTCCGGATGGCGAGGAAAAGAGTTTTGCTGAAATGTCTCTATCTGAAAAAAGCAGGATTTCCCACAGAGCTATTGCATTCAACAAACTGAAAGAGTTCCTTTCGGGTTATGCAATTCACAATAATTCACAGGAATAGCAGTTTATCAGTTATGTTGAAAGCTAATTTGATATTCCTGATCTTACTGCTGTCGCTGGTCCTGACCGGGCAAGCTCCGGTTGGAAGCTGGACTGATCATCTTTCGTATGCTTCGGCAAGAAGAATAGCCATTGGAAATAATGAGATTTATGCTTCAACCGGATATTCTGTAATGATCTATGACAAGACTTATAGTGAGCTCAGAAAATTATCCCGTATCCAGGGATTGACGGAAACCGGTATTAGCTCCATGGCATTTTCAAAAGAGCATAATACCCTTATTCTATCTTATTCCAGCTGTAACATCGACCTTGTGAAGAATAATACAGTTTACAATATCCCTGACATAAAAAGAAAATATATGCCCGGGAGAAAGGTTATAAATAAAGTTGTAACAAGCGGCAGATATGCATATTTTGCCTGCAGTTTTGGGATAGTTGTCATAGATCTTGTCAAGAATGAAATTTATGATACCTGGAAACCCGGAATTAACGGAAATGTTGCCGAGGTATTTGATATTTCATTCCTGAACAATAAAATATATGCAGCAACAAGTCTGGGCGTTTACAGTGCGGATGCTTCATCAACAAGTCTTTCATATTATGGAAACTGGAATCTGATAAGATCGCTTCGTGCATCAACATCGTCCTATAATGCTGTTATATCTTCCGGTAATAAAATTTATGTGAACAGGAATGAATCAACGGCATCCGGAGATTCGGTATATGTAGTGGATAACAATGCTGCCCTGTTTTCATTTCAGTCCGGGATTTACAATACATCATTAGACACATATCCGGGAGGGTTTATAATTTCTTCTCCAAAATCAGTAAGAATATATAATGATACCGGAACGTTGCTAAGGACATTAACATCATTCAGCACTTCTGTCCCGGATATTTCCCAGACCATGATAGACGGTAATGATATATGGGTTGCCGATAAAAGTTCGGGGTTGTTCAGGGGTATTAACATGGCAAATTTTACAAGTATGCAGCTCCCTGGTCCAGCTACAAATGATGTAGTAAGCATAACTAATAAAAACGGCAAAACATACATCGCAGGCGGTGCGCTGGATGCTTCCTGGAATAACAGGTGGATGGATCTCAAGATCTTCATCTATGAAGATAATACGTGGCATTCAGAAGTTTCAGATACCTTTAAAGATGCGTTAAGGGTTCTTCCTGATCCTGACAATAATAATCATTATTTTGTATCAACATGGGGAATGGGTCTTCTCGAATATGAAAATAATGTACTGATAAAAAAGTATGATGATTCAAATTCACCATTGAAGACGATCATTGCAGGTGCACCATATTCAAGAATATGCGGAATGGCAATGGATAAATCAAAAAACCTGTGGATTACTCAGACCGGAGTCCCCGGTACAATTAAGGTTCTGAAGCCTGATGGGAATTGGATGCCAGTTAACGAAACAATAAGTCTCACAGTTCCCACAGTTGGTGATATAATGATTTCAAAGGCGGGTTATAAATGGGTAATTCTGCCAAGGGGTTATGGGCTTTTTGTACTCGATGATAACAATACTCCTGAAAATTTCACAGATGACAGGTACAAATCATTTTTTATCAAGGACAATGACGGGAATATGATCTCGACCGTCTATTCAATGGCGGAAGATCTTGATGGAAATATTTGGATCGGAACAGATCAGGGACCTGTGATCTATTATAATCAGAACCAGATTTTTGACGCTGATCCGAAAGCCTACCGGGTTATATTGCCAAGAAATGATGGGACTGGGCTGGGAGATTATCTTCTCAAATCAGAATCTATAACCTCCATTGCTATTGACGGTGCAAACAGAAAATGGCTTGGTACAAATAGCTCCGGGGTGTATCTTGTTTCATCTGACGGGTTGAAACAATTAGCTAATTATACTGAGGACAACAGTCCCTTATATTCAAATACTATTGTTGGAATAGCTGTCGATGACAAAAACGGAGAAGTCTGGATCGGGACTTCCAAAGGAGTTATCTCGATCAGGGGAGATGCTACATCCGGTGAGGGTGGTTTTAAAAAGGTCTATGCTTTTCCGAATCCGGTCAGACCAGATTATAAAGGCAATCTGACGATTACCGGACTAGTCAGGGATACACAAGTAAAAATAACTGACGTAAGCGGGAATCTGGTATTTGAAACAATTTCAACCGGAGGGCAGGCTTCGTGGGATTTAACCACTTTCACTGGTTCCCGGGTTTCTTCAGGAGTTTACATTATTCTTTGTGCAAGTTCAGATGGATCAGTGTCGGCCACAACAAAGATCCTGGTTATGAAGTAGATAACTATTCGGTTATCAGACTCTGTATCCTTTCTATCTGTAATTGCTTATTAACCTCCCTCAGGCTTCTGGCAGTATTGGTGAAATACTGGTGGCCTGAAATAAATTTGACCTGTATCTTATTCCAGTCGTTAAGTGTTCCTATCTTATTCTGTGCCTTCAGTTCCTCATAAAGAGTGTTTGAAACGGGAATAAAGTCGCTTCGTCCCAGGTAATCAAGGTCCGAATCACAAATTATTTCCTCCAGAAGATTGGTTGGTTTTGGAGGGAGTTTGGTGGCCATTATTATCTCACAGATACGGTCAACATGTTCTTTTGTATAGCTGAATTTCGGAAGAAATTCTCTTGCTAGTACAGTACTGTGAAATTCATGATTGTCATAGGCAATAGTGTGGCCTGCATCGTGAAACAATCCGGCGGTTTTAAGAAGCAGAATTTCCTCATCGCTGCATCCTTCACCCCAACCTATCAACTCCACCTCTGTTACAACATCAACGGTATGTTTTACATTATGATAGAAAAGATAATCGGGGAGTTCTTTTTCAAGCTTATCGAGAATTATTTCCTGTATATCTGTAAATTGTATAAGTCCGAACTTAACCCTGAATGATGCATTTGGAGTCTGGCCATCACCATTTTCTGAGAATTCAGGTTTAATACCCTTAACCTCGTACATCTGGAGATCACCCTTATATTTAACCGGTAACTTGCCGAAATACTCGCAGTCAAAGAATTCCTTGATAAGTTCATAGGTCATCACTGAGACCAGAATAATCCCATTGTCTGAAACAGCTTCAACACGAATAGCTGTGTTGACAGTGTCTCCTTTTATATCATAAGTTACTTTCTTTTTTCCAGAGATGGTCGCAGTAACAGGACCGGTATGTATTCCGAATTTCAGCTCCCAGATATGGTTTTCGGCACCTCTTTTATTTGTTTCATATGATCTGATGAAATTCCGCATTTCAATTGCAGCCATCACAACATCGATCGGATTGGTAATGTTTTTTTCAGGGATTCCACCGGCGCACATATATGTATCACCGATAGTCTTGATCTTTTCAATTTTATATTTTGTTGTGATTGAATCGAACTCATACAGTATTTCATCCAGTTCATCCATTACCGCGGATGACTCCATCCCTTCGACC
The DNA here is from genome assembly GCA_023251395.1 of Bacteroidales bacterium. Classification (GTDB taxonomy): domain Bacteria; phylum Bacteroidota; class Bacteroidia; order Bacteroidales; family VadinHA17; genus LD21. The sequence goes on along the minus strand of JAHEYW010000018.1, from coordinate 7,764 downwards.
AGTTTAGAAAATCCATGGATGTCTGCAAAAAGGACAGTCGTCATGTTGAATTTAAGAGACCTTTCCTTTTCTTCCTTTGCAGCTTCTGCAGGAATTTTTTCGCTGAGTGACTTATACTTTTCCAGGTCTCTGGTAAGTTTCTCATTCAGCTTTTCCAGTTTCTTAATATTATCTTCCAGCTCCTGGTTTTGCTTGGCCAGCCTGGCGATTCGTTTTACAAGCTCATCATTCTTGATCTCTGTCATTTCCGGAGAGTTGGTCAGTAAATATACAAAAATTAACTTAAACACCCGTTCAATGACTTTCTGCGAACCTAACAATTATTAATTTTGAGGAAAAGAAAACCTGATGGTTGAAAAGACTTCCGCCATAGTACTTCATCAGCTTAAGTATACCGATTCCGGTATTATTGTTCAGGTCTATTCCATGAAGTATGGAAGGTTCTCAATTATGGTTAAAGGAATCAGGAACAAAAAATCAGGAAAGCATAATGTTCATTTTCAACCACTTTCAATTTTAGACCTGGTTTTATATTACAAGGAATCGAGAGGGATACAGACACTGAAAGAGTTCTCGGTACTTTACTCTACAGATGATATACAAGGGAATCTCAGGAAAAGCTGTATGGCTATCTTCATTGGAGAAGTACTCTCTTCTGTTCTGAGGGAAGAAAGTCCTCATGAAGAGTTATTTGAATATCTGAGAGATTCAATCATCTATTTTAATGAGTGCCACGACAGATTCCTGAATTTTCATATTGCCTTCCTTACAGGACTCTCTTCATATCTGGGATTTGAACCGGGAAGAAAGAAAGGAGATGAAGATTCTGTTTTTGACATGATCAACGGATCTTTTGTTCAGTTACCTCCTGTACATGGTAACTATGCAAGTCAGGAGATATCAGAAATACTGGCATCTTTTTTTGAGGCATCCTGGTACCAAATGGAGAATATCCCATTGTCAGGTTCACAAAGAAATGAAGTACTTGAGACACTGCTTAAATACTACTCACTACACCTGCCGGGACTGAAAAAAATAAATTCTCTGGAAGTGCTGAAGGAGGTGTTTCGGTGATTGCGGAATGCGGATTTCGAATTACGGATTTAACTTTTTTTGCATATATCAACCCATTAAACCCATTCAACCCTTTCAACTTTTTCAACTCTTTCAACTTCATCAACATCAAAAACTATTTTCACTATATTTATTCCCGGTAACCTCACTGACCAATGCCTATTATTCCATCGATTGTTAACTGGCTGAATAATAAAAGAATAAGCCAGATAGAGTTGTTTAAAAAGTATCCGCAGGAGACTCAGGATGAGGTATTATACAAACTTCTTGTAAAAGCATCTGATACAGAGTGGGGCAGGAATTATGATTTTCCTTCTATATCATCAGCAAGAGAATTTCAAAACAGATTACCTGTTCAGACATATGAAGATCTGATACCTGTTGTTGAACGGCTCAGAAAAGGAGAGAGTGGCCTTGTCTGGCCGGGCGAAACAAGGTGGTTTGCCAAATCATCAGGGACAACCAGCACAAAAAGTAAATTTATCCCGTTAAGCAGGGAATCTCTTGAAGATTGTCACTACAGGGGAGCCAGGGATATGGTTGTTATCTATTCCCATAATTATCCCGAAACCAATATATTCAGTGGTAAAAGCCTTATACTCGGTGGCAGCCATCGTATCGATAATTTCAGTAATGATTCGCTTTTTGGGGATCTTTCTGCAATCCTGATTGAGAATGCCCCATTCTGGGTTGATCTCATCAGGACTCCAAAAACAAGAATCGCACTGCTAGATGATTTTGAGGAAAAATTACAGAAAATTACAAATCTTACAGTATCCGAAAATGTCACAAATATTTCGGGAGTCCCTTCATGGTACCTTGTTCTCTTTAAGCAGATCCTTGAATATACCGGGAAAAACAACCTCCTCGAGGTATGGCCTAATCTTGAAGTTTTTTTCCATGGGGGAATAAGCTTTGTTCCATACAGAGAGCAGTTCAGACACTTTATTCCTTCTGGGAATATGCATTACATGGAATCATACAATGCATCAGAAGGCTTTTTTGGTCTTCAGGATGATCCGGCTTCCGGTGATATGCTTCTTATGCTCGACCTGGGGATATTCTATGAGTTCATCCCGGTCGATAAATCAGACTCAGATTCACCACCAGTTTATACAATAGGTGAAGTTGAAACGGGGGTAAACTATGCTATGGTAATTTCCACGAATGGCGGACTGTGGAGATATCAGCCGGGCGATACAATTATTTTCACAAATACAAAGCCATATAAGTTCAGGATCTCCGGAAGGACAAAACAATTTATAAATGCTTTCGGGGAAGAAGTTATTTCTGACAATGCTGAAAAGGCAATTGATTCAGCCTGTAAGGCAACCGGAGCACTTGTGGCAGAATATACAGCAGGACCGGTTTATATTGAAACCAATTCAAAAGGTTCGCATGAATGGATCATCGAATTTGAAAAAGAACCACCCGATCTGGAACGATTCACAGATCTTCTTGATGAGGCACTAAAATCTATTAACTCCGATTATGAGGCAAAAAGATTCAAGGACCTCAACCTTGTAAAACCGGTTATAAGATCCGCACCAAGGGGGACGTTCTATAAATGGCTGGCTTCAAAAAATAAACTTGGCGGACAGAATAAGGTGCCCCGGTTGTCAAATTCAAGAGAATATTTAGAAGACCTTTATAATATTATGGGTATAAATAAGGACTAGAGTGCCTAAAGTACTTAGATTTCAAGCTTTAATCACTCTGACTTTGGCTCACTTTAAACTTTAATTCACTTTCATCACTTCACACTTTAGCTCGCTTCAAACTTATATTAAAAAATCTCATCAAAAAGATCATAACAGCATCAGCAATTTTTTATAATTTTATAGACACTAATAAAAAACTAACCTATGCATATAGCAATTGCGGGGAATATCGGATCTGGTAAAACAACACTTGCAGGTCTGCTTGCTAAACAATACGGATGGACACCTCATTATGAGGATGTTGATGATAACCCATATCTTAATGATTTTTATGAAGATATGCAGAGGTGGTCTTTTAATCTTCAGATATATTTTCTTAATTCCCGTTTCAGTCAGATACTCGAGATCAGAAAATCTGAAAAAACAATTGTTCAGGACAGGACCATTTATGAAGACGCCTATATATTTGCACCAAACCTTCATTCCATGGGTCTGATGTCGACACGCGACTTTGATAACTACTTTACGCTTTTCAAGCTTATGAGCTCTCTGATACAGCCACCTGATCTCCTATTATACCTCCGGGCATCAGTTCCGACACTTGTAAATCAGATCCAGAAGCGTGGCAGAGAATATGAAAGTTCAATCAGGCTTGATTATCTGAAAAGACTGAATGAAAGATATGAGGCATGGATTGAATCATACAGCCTCGGAAAGTTGCTTATTGTTGAAGCTGACCATTATAACTTCCCAAATAATAGCGACCACTTGAGTGAGGTTATGGATAAGATCAATGCCGAACTTCATGGTTTGTTTTAACAACTGGCCTCACCCCCTCGTTGTAGCGATTTATTAATTTAAAGTTTCTACCTTATTTTTCTCTGTGTTGCTCTGTGACTACTCAGTGCTCTCTGTGTAAGTTCTTAATATTTTGTTACACAGAGTTTCACAGAGAAGACACAGAGTCTCACAGAGAAACTATTCAAGCGCCTCGTTTAGGGAGAGTTTCCTATTTCTTCGCTGCCGGAGTCAGTGCGACCTCAACATAGTTTTTTAAATTAAGGTACCTGTTTGCTATTGCCTTTATATCTGCACTGGTTATGGCATTCACTGAGTTTTTGTATTCTTCAAGGCTCAATATTTTATCTCCCTGGAAATAGTGATTTGTCAGTGTAGTCATCCACCAGCTGTTTTCTTTAACTCTGGTTTCCATATCCCTGATAAGAGTCTCTTTTACTTTATTCAGATCAATATCAGTAGGGCCATTTTTCATTATCTTCTCCATTTCATCAAGTACAGTCTGGGATAGTTTTTTAATATTATCAGGGTTGCAGCCCCAACTGGCTGTAATTGTATATTTTGGTGCCGGAAATTTTGTAACTGACGAACCGATGCTAACTCCATAAACACCACCTTGTTCTTCTCTCATATTCTCACGGCACTTTATTGACAGGATGTTGATCAGTATTCCAAAGCAGCGGCGATCCTTGTCTTCCCAGCTGTAATCCCCTTTCCAGACCATTGAAACCTGACTCTGTGGCTCTGAATTCTTAGGTACCTCAACATATACAAGTCCGGATGGGAATCCCGGTGTTCTGTCTTTCCATGTCTCAGTTCTTTTTATTGAAGGAAGTCCCCCCAGATATTTTTCAACCATAGGAATGACATCATCTGTTTTGAAGTTTCCAATCATCACATAAGTGAAATCACTTGCATCTGCAAAGCGGTCTCTGAAGATTGCAAGAGCCCTGTCGAGATTTACCTGGTCGAGCTGTGCTTCTGTTGGAATTGAAATGACCCTTGGTGAATTTTTTGTGATGATCTTACTCAGTGTGTCCTGGAAAATTGCCTGAGGAACTGATTTCATTGGTTTTATCGTATTCTTCAGCCTGGAAATATAGGCCTTGAAAGCATCTTCATCCTTTCTTATTTTGGTAAAATACAGATAATTAAGCTGAAGCAGTGTTTCCAGGTCTTTTGGAGCACAACTTCCGCTGACTCCTTCTCTCAGGTCAGAAATTGACGGATTCAGCCTGGCTGTATTGCCAGTCAGCTTTTTCTGAAGTCCAATCATATCAAAGTCTCCCAGACCACCTGCGGTTACTACCGAAGTTGCAACAGTGGCAGACATAATATCCTCATCGGGATAAAGGGAAGAACCGCCAGGACTGAATGCTGAAAAAAGAATTTCGTTATTCTTAAAATCTGTAGGTTTTAAGATCATTCTGACTCCATTTCCGAAAGTCAGTTCAGTATAGCCAAAATCCCTGTTTTCAGTTCTTTTGATAACCTTGCTTCCGGCAGGCTGTACTGAAAGGAGAGGAGCATCAGATACTTTGTCCTGATAAGCTGCTATATCCTTGGATTTCATGGATTTGATAATATCAATAATCTGACTTTCTACCGGAACCTTTACTCCTTCTTTTTCCGGTAAGGTTATCATACCAATAATATTATTATCAGTTATCCATTTCTGTCCGAGTTTGTTTATCTCCTCAAGAGTGATGCCCGGCATAAATTCTTTTGCAATCTCAAATTCTTTCTGAATACCAGGAATACATTCCTGTGTCAGATAGTTCCTGACCAGCTCATCAGCGTAGCTTCTTGATTCAGTTTTGTCAGATTCTTTAGCCATAGTCTCAAGACTTGTCAGAATACTTTTTTTCTGTCTTTCCAGTTCTGTAGCTGTAAACCCGAATCTGCGTACTCTTTCATTTTCAATCAGGACTGTTTCCAGACTTTTCTCGATCTGGTTTTCTTTAGCTTCAACCTGGAGGGAGTAGACATCTATTGTACGTCCGATAAAACCACCATAACCAGCACCTGCCCCAGTGTAAGGCGCATCAGGTTTCTGTCCTAATTCACGAAGGCGGTTATTAAGCATTGATGTATATAATTGTCTCATCAACTGATTCCTGTAATCATCATACGTAATATCGTTCGATTTAGGATGTTTGAAGGCGATCAGTGCCGAATAACCTGAGGCTTCCTTGTCAGTAACAATGCTAATCAGGGGTTCCTGATTGTCAGGAACAGGATATTCCACTCTTGGTTTTGGATTTATTGATTTGGGGATCCTGCTGAAGTATTCTTTTATTTTCTTTTCTGCCAGTGCCGGATCGATATCTCCAACCACAACAACGGCCATCAAATCTGGACGGTACCAGGTTTTGTAAAAAGTTCTGAGGGTATCATATGGAAAACTCTTGACTATCTCAACTTTTCCAATGGGCAGTCTTTCTGCATATTTTGATCCTTTAAACAGGACAGGAAGGTATTTTTGCATCATCCTGTCATCAGCTCCGAGTCCGAGTCTCCATTCCTCAACAATTACTCCTCTTTCCTTGTCTATCTCTTTGTTATCAAGACTTACCTGATGAGCCCAGTCTTCGACAACCTGAAACCCACGGTCTATCCATTGCTCCTTATCGGTAGGGACTTTTAGCATATAAATTGTCTGATCGAAGCTGGTTCCAGCATTGAGTTCAGCACCGAATTTTACACCCATCTCCTCAAGCATATCGACCATTTTATTGCTGGGGAAGTTTTTTGTCCCGTTGAAACACATATGTTCACAGAAATGAGCCAGTCCCTGCTGCGCATCTGTTTCACATATTGAGCCGGCGTTTACAGCCAGGCGCAATTCCATTCTTTGCTCAGGCTTTTTATTCTGTTTTATATAATAGGTAAGGCCATTATCCAGTTTTCCGATCTTAATTTTCGGATCGACGGGAATAGGCATTCCGGGATTGGTAATCTGTGCCGAAATACTCAGCGCTAAGAATCCCAGAAGAATTGAAATACAAAAAATCTTAAGGTTTTTCATTGGTTAATTTTTAATTGTATTAGACATTTATTACATATTGACACGATACTTAATGTTCTGAGCACTAAAAAACTAAATCAAACATTAATTTCCTTTTACATACAGCAAAACAATGCAATATATATAAAAATCAAGATATATTCAATAGATTTTTATGGATTCAGGATTTCACATCAATTTACTGTCAAAATTTGAAAGACTGATTCAGAAAGTTCTGACAATTTACCAATTGTTGACCCGGAACGTCCAATGGTAAATTCAAGCAATATTATTTATTACTATTAGTCTAATTTCGATTACAGAAGATCAGGACAGGATCTTTTATATAAAAAGAAATTTTAAGGACAGTAAAACAGAATTCATCAGGTCAAATTAATTTATCAAAGCCATGAAAAAAGTGATCTTAACAGCAGTACTTCTGATAGCAGTTTGTACTGTTTCTTTCGGAACAAAGGTCGTTGCAACAGGACAGACCTTTACAGCATTGGGCGATTACAGAATCGAAACTGTCGATAATCCGGTTTCGTTTATGGGCAAAGATTGTGAAGCCTATTGTATAAAGTACCAGAACTCACCTCTTGAGGCTAAAATTATTATCTGTAAGGAACGTAATTGCCGAAAGTATGTGGTACTTTCAGAAAAGCTTTCAATCCAGTACGTTTGTAACAAAGATTATTTCGGTGTCGAAAAGCTCGATAAAAGTTTTGGATCGGAAGGTTTAGCGACATCTGACGACCATCTTAACCGATTCGAGTATTTCCATCAGAAAGTACTTGGCCCGGGACAAAAGACAGTATTAGAAGCAACGCAATTGATTGCAGCATTTTTTCCTCACCTTATCAAACCCGAAGATTGGCTTACTGCTGCAATGTAATCTGAACAGCCATTACGTCGGTATTTTAGGTTTTAATTTTAAAAGGGGCTTTGCGGAGCCCCTTTTTCTATTTATCCCCTGAACCTAGACATATATGCCTGAAAGATATCTTTCCGGTTTCTGGAAACGGGGACCTGAGATCCGTCAGTCATTTCGATATAACCACCATCCTTCTTTACATACTTTTTTACATACTTCAGATTTATCAGGAAGGAATTATGAGGACGGAAAAAATTCCGGTCGCCAAGAAGGTCCTGGAATTCCTTAAGGTTCTTCGACACCAGAATCTTCCGTTCTCCGGTAAGATAAAACCAGGAATAGCTTCGATC
>JAHEYW010000188.1 GCA_023251395.1 Bacteroidales bacterium | reverse complement strand
AGATCTGCCACAACCGCATAGCAATATTTCATTGCTCTTGTCGACAATATCTTTTTTTGCATCTGTGATCAGAATATTACCTGTCACCTTTATGGGGCCTTCAGCAGTTACCTCAATTACAGCCTGCGACTTGAATTCCTTTGTATTTTCCATTCTCCGGTTAATTATCATTAAATCCTGATTTTCTGTGAGTTCCGTCACAGAATGGATGATGACTGGTAGCACCACATCTGCATAAAGAGATCAGGCTGTCATTCACCTCCTTTTTAATTCCATTATAAAGAACTGTAAACGACCCGCTTATAACCAAGGGGCCATCGGACATTACTTTAATTACAGCAGGTTTATCCTTATGTTCCTCTTCAGATGGTCCTGACAGATCGGGTCTTCTGAAGTTGACATGATTTGTCTGATCCTGATCGATATCCTTATTCTTTGCATCATCATTCCATTTCCATGTCAGAGCTTCTGTAGGACATAGATTTACTGTCTCAATTATCTGATCTGTCGATGCACCGTACATATCAACCCAGGGTCGTCTGCCCGGATCGAAAACTTCTATCAGTTCCCTGTAGCAATGTGACGCATGAACACAGGCATCCGGCTTCCAGTAAACAGTTATTTCCCCGTTTGTGTATCTTCTTCCACCTGAAAAACTTCTCGGTTTATCCATGAATTATTGACTCATTTTAAGGAAACGTTCAGAATATTTTATTCTTTTAAAATATCCCTGTTATTGCAGATTTTTATTAAAAAGCATTCGTATTGCTGGTCAATAAATATCTGATGCAAGTTAGGAACTATTTTTAAAAGTATTAATTATGTAAGCTTAAGAGTTGAAATGAATTTATATATTTGCAGAGTTGCTCAGAGCAATATTTGCTAATTTACAGCTATTTATAGGATCTGATAGGTTGTGGTGAAGAAGAAATTTTAATGAACAGATAAGCTTACTTAATTTATTTAAGAGGCCTGCTAAAAAATAATACGGATGTCGTTACGGAATTTTTTTAGAAAATATACAATATACTTACAGATATTTAGTTCGACACTCCTTCAGCGAAAAAGATCCCGAAACTATCCTGGTTTGATGATTTTTACAATCTTTTTTTTATTTACATGTATTCCAAATGGTTACGGGAAAGACATCTCTCCTTCATTTCATGTTTTTAAAATACCAGGTGAAGTAACTGAAATTCCAATTTCTCTGCTCCATTTCATCCTGACACTTCTGGGTCTTACACTTATAATATCTGTCATAATCTTTGTTCTCTCAAGGAAACTCAAACGGATCAACCAGGAGCTTCAATCAAAAAATCAGGAACTTAAAAACGCCTATAGCCTGCTGGAAAAAAAGACCAGCGAGATAACAAACCAGAAAAATCAGATTGCAAAAGAGCTTTCTGAATCGGGGAAGATATTTGAAATGCTGATTCATGCTGCAGTCGACGGGATCTCTTTCTATGATGAAAACTGGAAGCTCAATTTATCTAATCCTGCTTTCTATAACATTATTGGATATACAAGAGAGATTTATAATGAAACTGATAGTTCACAGATATTGCATCCGGATGATAAGAATTTCCATGATGACAGGATAAAAGCCCTGAAGACGAATGGATTTTATGAACGGGAAATAAGGCTAAAACATAAAGACGGTCATTATGTAGATATGTCAACGAGGTCGGTGGTTATAAAGGATGATAGCGGAAAATTAATCGGAGCACTGACTATCTCAAGAGATATCACTTCTCTGAAACTGGCCCATAATGACCTTATCAGGGCGACCTTTGAGGCTGAGAACAGCAACAGGCTGAAAGCCAGCTTTCTGGCAAACATCTCACACGAGATAAGAACCCCGCTGAATAGTGTTATAGGATTCTCCAATCTTCTTCTTGAGGATAATCTTTCAAAAGAGACCAGGGAAGAATACATTGATCATATAAACCATAACAGCGAAAAGCTGCTCCAGATAATCGGTGATATTATTGATCTTTCCCGTCTTGAAAGTTCCCAGATGGAGATCACTTACGAGGAAACTTCAATAAACGATGTTATTAAGGAGGTTATTGATGAGACCAGGAAGTCTATCAAAAGGAATGAAAAACCAATAATGTTAGCAGTCAAAAATAACTTCCAGGAACATAGCGAACTTATCTTTTCAGACAGGATCTGGCTTAAAAGAGTCCTTATACATCTTCTTGATAATGCAGTAAAATTTACTCTCGAAGGATCAGTAGAACTTTCCTACAGCAAGCAGGATGCCAATATTCTGTTTGCAATCAAGGATACCGGTATCGGGATAAATTCCGAAAACCTTGTCCGGATATTTGAAGAATTCAGACAGGAAATTGACGGCCATCACAGGCCATTTGAGGGACTCGGTGTTGGACTGACCCTTGCCAAGGAAGTCCTTGAAAGAATGGGGGGCCGGATTTATGTAAAATCCGAAAAAGGCATTGGCTCTGAATTCAGCTTTACAATTCCTTACAGACCAGCCGGAACAAATAAAACCCGTACCCGGACTATTGATCTTCCTGTTCTTCCTGAAAACTGGAGCTCAAAGAGTTGCCTGATAGTCGATGACAATAAGGATGTACTCATCTATCTCAACAGGATACTTGTAGACACCGGCATCAAGGTTCTGACTGCCCGTTCAGGACCGGAAGCTATCTCAATCGTAAAGGCTGAACCTGCCATTGATGTGGTTCTTCTGGATATGCAGATGCCCGGAATGAACGGCATTGAGGCAACAAAGGAAATAAGGAAAATAAGAAAGGATCTGCCCATTATAGCCCAGACAGCTTTCATCTTTGAGGATGACAAGGATATTATTCTCTCCGCAGGTTGCGATGCCTGCCTCATCAAACCAATAAGAAAAGAACACCTCCTTTCAGTCCTGTCAGGCTTTATCAAAACCACGAAAAGCTAGATATTTATTTCCGGGGTATGCGGTTCGCGGAATGCGGTGTGCGGCGAAAGCCGCGTACGGCGCACCGCACACTCGACCTGTCGCCTTTTTATTCATTATTCCCTTAATTATTCCTACTTTGCATCTGCGTTAAACCCAAAATGGAAACAGCATTTGCCGAAATAATATTACCGCTGGCAGTAAAGGGAACCTTCACCTATATCGTTCCTGCTGAACTTGTTGATAAAGTCTCACCCGGATGCAGGGTTGTGGTCCAGTTTGGTAATAAAAAACTCTATTCAGGTATTGTATTTTCTGTTTCCGGAACATCAGTTGAAGAAGGCTCATTTAAACAAATCATTGATCTGCTCGATGACAAACCTCTTGTAAGTGAAATACAGCTGAAATACTGGAAATGGATTGCCGATTATTATATGTGTTCACTGGGAGAAGTAATGAAAGCTGCACTCCCATCTGCATTAAGTATTGAAAGTGAGACACTTCTTAAGGTTAATCCTGATTTTAACGGATACAGTTCCCTTGAGAAAAAGTCATTGCAGATCCTGAACCTGATTGAGAATAAAACATGTGTCTCTCTGAAGGACCTTCCTCCCAGGATTGAAAACCGGAACACAATCAAAATTGTAAATGAACTCATCTCAGGAAATATCATTCAGGCTGGTGAGTCATTCGAGAATAAATACCAGCCAAGAACAGAAACATATGTCATTCTATCCCGCAGATACACTGAACATGAACTAAATGAAATGCTTGACCGTCTGGCAGCAGCACCCAGACAATCAGGTCTGCTGACAACTTACCTGGAACTTATCAATTACAGTACCGGTTCAGATCTGTTCCCTGTGAAGAAAAGCCTTCTTTTAAAGAAATCCTCCGCACCCGGATCTTCATTGTCTGTCATGGTTAAGAAAGGGATCTTCTGTATAGTTGATCTTGAAGTCGACAGGGGAGGTGAAAAGAACAGGATTAAAGCATCGCTTAACACATTGAGTGAAGCCCAGAAAAAAGCATTCGATTCAATTGTTGAACAGTTCCGCAAAAGTGAAACCATTTTGCTGCATGGTATTACTTCAAGCGGTAAGACTGAGATATATATTCATCTGATCGACCAGTATCTGAAGAAGGGTAAACAGGTATTGTATCTTCTCCCCGAGATAACACTCACCACGCAGATCATCAGCAGACTTGAAAAATATTTCGGCCCGGATATAGTTGTATTTCACTCAAGAGTTAACGATTCGGAGCGGGCGGAAATATGGAGGAAGGTTGCCGGAAACAATTCAAATCAGAAGGCAAAGCTGTTTGTAGGGGCCCGGTCAGCCGTTTTCCTGCCATTCTGTAACCTCGGTCTGGTAATTGTGGATGAAGAACACGATGGATCTTACAAGCAACAGGATCCTGCTCCACGATATAATGCCCGCGATACTGCAATTGTGCTGGCTGGTCTGTGTGGAGCTAAAACACTCCTCGGATCAGCAACTCCATCTATTGAAAGCTACCATAATTGCATGACTGGTAAATACTTAATTGAGGAGCTCATGGAACGTTTTGGCGATGCGGTTCTGCCAGTTATCCGGACCGCCAATGTCAGGGAAGCTACCAGAAAGAAAAGAATGGTATCCCACTTTACGCCTGAGTTGATGTATGTAGTGGATAAGGCATTAAAGGAAAAGAAACAGGTAATACTTTTTCAGAACAGAAGAGGCTTCTCGCCGTATATTGAATGCCTCGACTGTGGCTGGATTCCGGAATGTAAAAGATGTTCGGTTAAACTTACATACCATAAAGGGTCCAATAAGCTGGTATGCCATTACTGTGGCTATAAGGAGACACCCCCGGCAGTCTGTCCGCAATGCAAATCTCATGAGATTGTTACCAGGGGATTCGGGACTGAAAAGATCGAGGATGAGGTAAGAATTGTGTTTCCTGACGTCAGGGTTGCAAGGCTTGATTATGATACAGCGAAAAGTAAAAGCTCGCTTAACCGTATCCTCAGTCAGTTTGAGAACGGACAAACAGATATTCTTGTTGGTACACAGATGATCTCAAAGGGTCTTGACTTTGATAACCTGGCAGTGGTAGGGGTCTTGAATGCTGATTATATGCTCAATTTCCCTGATTTCAGATCATGGGAGAAGAGCTTTCAGCTTCTTGAACAGGTAAGCGGCAGGGCGGGACGGAAGCTTACTGAGGGAGAAGTAATTATTCAAACCTCAGACCCTGAACACCCTGTTATAAGGATGGTTATCAATCACGATTACCGGTCGATGTACGAAAGTCAGCTGACTGACAGAAGGGAATTCGGCTACCCGCCTTTTACCCGGATCATAAGAATTAATATCCGCCATCGTGAATGGGATATATTAAATACCTTTTCCGGAAAACTAGGAACAATGCTGAAGGAGATATTCGGCAACAGGGTACTCGGACCAGAGGCGCCGGTAATTACACGTATACACTCCTGGCATATCAAAACAATACTGATTAAAATTGAAAAGGAAAGATCTCTCTCTGCAGCAAAAGGGAAGATCCTGAATGCGATAGAAACGGTGGAGAAGATGAAAGGTGCAGGATCGCTGAAGATCTCTGTCGACGTCGATCCGTATTGAGAAGTCGAAAGTCCATAAAGTCCATAAGGTCGAAAGACCGAAATCCGCACACCGAATTAAATACTATTCAGACCTTATTGCTTTGCGTTCTTAGCGTAGAATCTTTGCGCTCTTTGCGGTTAATGGATTTCATTCATTGCTCTGAATCAAAAAGATATTACTTTTGAACCTCAAACATAAGTCTATGAAAATCGAAGTATCAAATGGTGAGATCATTGACAAGCTTACAATAATTCAGATCAAGCTTGAAAGAATAAGTGACGAGAAAAAACTCATCAACCTCAGGAAGGAGTTTGATGTCCTTAAAAGCGCCTCCGATTCTATCATCAGCATGGATGACCCTTTATATAAAGCATTATATGATGTAAACTGTGAGCTCTGGGAGATTGAAGACCATATCCGCGACCTGGAGCGGAATAAGGATTTCGGTACAGATTTTATCGAAACAGCCCGCGCTGTTTATATCAGGAACGATAAACGTTGCGATATCAAGCGGGAGATAAATATCCGCACCTCATCCGGACTGATAGAGGAAAAATCATACGAAAAATATTGATATGAGACTTCTTGTGATCCGGGCCTCGGCTATGGGCGATGTTGCCCTGGTGACTCCTGTACTCAATGGATTGCTTGATAAATACCCGGATGTTGAGGTTGTAATGCTTACCCGTTCCACATTCAAACCATTCTTCTCCGAATCATCCAGGCTGAAGATCTTTGCTCCTGATTTCAAAGATCGTCATAAAGGAATTGCCGGTATCTTCAGGTTGTACAACGATATCAAAAAGACTAATAATATTGATTATGTAATTGATATTCACGATGTTCTTCGTTCCAAAATACTGCGGACGCTTTTCAGGGCTGGAGGGACTCCTGTCTCGGTAATTGATAAAGGAAGAAAAGAGAAGATAGAGCTGATAACAGGAAAGAGAAAAATACAGCTTAAACATTCTGTAATACGTTACTGCGATGCTTTCAGTAAAGCAGGTTTCCCTGTTGAACCATCAGAGAAGCAGTCTATCGCAGTAAAAACAAATACCCCGGCTGCCGGTGAAGTATTGAAAAGCTTCCGTACTATTAATATAGGTATTGCACCATATGCGCTTCATATGCTTAAGATGTGGCCGGAGGAGAATATGATACTTCTGATGAAAAAGATATTAGAAGATCGCGATGTTTGTTTTGTACTTTTTGGAGGCAGGGAGGAGGCATCAAGGCTTGAAAATATAAAGGAACTGGTTCCGGGTACGGTCAATATTGCCGGAAAGCTTGATCTGGAAAGTGAACTGGCTGTCATGAGCAGGCTCAGCTTCATGATCGCAATGGATTCATCCAATATGCATATGGCCGCCCTTACCGGAACAAAGGTGATATCAATCTGGGGAGGAACAGATCCTTTCGGTGGCTTCGGGGCCTGGATGCAGCCCGATAACTATGCGATCAGGATCAGCGTTGACGAGCTGACATGCCGCCCATGCACAATTTTCGGAAAAGGAGAATGCAAAAGAGGCGATTTCGCCTGCATGAACTGGCTCACTCCAGACCGGTTATTCGAAATGATCAAAGAAACAGGATTGCTAAGATAAAGCTACATGTATCGTGCGTCGTGCGTCGTGAGGCAGGAGTCAGAAGTTAGGCATACTCTGATATC
>JAHEYW010000187.1 GCA_023251395.1 Bacteroidales bacterium | reverse complement strand
AGTCAATATGGGCAGTATCTTATTAGAATCGCAAATGAGGAAAATCTAAACTAATCATTACATAAATCTGTTAACAAGAATGAATATAACGGAAACAGGATTTGAGGGGCTTCTTATTATCGAACCTACTGTTTTTGAAGATAGTCGCGGCTATTTCATGGAGAGCTTTAACGGTGAACAATTCAGGAAAGCTGGAATAACTTTTACGCCTGTCCAGGACAATGAATCAAAGTCTGCAAAAGGTGTAATAAGAGGTTTGCATTACCAGCTTCGTCCATTTGACCAGGCAAAGCTGATCAGAGTAATAGAAGGCAAGATATTGGATGTCGCTGTTGATATAAGAAGAACTTCAAAAACTTTTGGGAAGTTTTTCTCGTTAGAACTAAGTGCTGAAAACAGAAAGCAATTACTCATTCCAAGAGGATTTGCCCATGGTTTTTCAGTGCAAAGCAAGTCTGCCACAATACAATACAAAATCGACAACTACTATAGGCCTGCATTTGAACGCGGAATTCTGATAACAGATCCATCCCTGGGCATTGACTGGAAAACCAACCTCTCAAAAGCCATTATCAGTGAGAAAGATCTGAAATTACCGCATTTTCATCTTGCGGAAAATAACTTTTAAACAATTTCAGGAATGGCAGTAATCTTAATCACAGGAGCTAAGGGTCAACTTGGGAACGAACTCAGGATTGTTTCAGCCAAATACTTTGGCTATGATTTTATTTTCACTGATATCGACGAGCTTGATATTACTGATCCTGTAAAAACTAAAGAATTTATTGAAACCAAAAAGCCCGGCTGGATTGTTAACTGTGCCGCGTATAACCAGGTGGACAAAGCCGAGAGTGATGTTCAGAATGCGTTACTGATAAATTCAACTGCGGTACGGAATATTGCATCTGTAATTAAAGATTCAACATGCAGACTCATACATGTTTCTACCGATTATGTCTTTGAAGGGAATTCAAATGTTCCATATACTGAATCATCTCCTGTAAATCCTTTGTCGGCTTATGGAAGGTCAAAGCTTGAAGGGGAAAAGGCTGCATTGACACATCATGCAACAATGGTCATCAGGACATCATGGCTCTACTCCTCTTTTGGAAATAATTTTGTAAAAACAATAATAAGGCTGGCCGGACAAAACGATACAATAAAGATAGTATCTGACCAGACAGGTACTCCAACATATGCTGCCGATCTTGCGGAAACGATTATGTATATCATTGCAGGTGCTATAAGAAATCAGCTGGCGTTTAACTCCGGGATATATCATTACTCAAATGAAGGAACCTGCAGCTGGTATGATTTTGCTTCTGCAATTGTCGAGGAGACTGGTTTGAAATGCAATGTCGTCCCGATAATGACCTCCGAATATCCGACTGCAGCTAAAAGACCAGTTTATTCTGTGATGAGTAAAGCAAAAATCAGGGAAAACTATAATGTTGTAATTCCTCACTGGAGAACGAGTCTTCAGAGATGTATAAAGGAAATTAATAAAAAATTTTAGTTATGATATCTGTGGATAATATTAAGAAAAGGGCAGAGGTATGGCTTGGCGATGAATTTAATGAAGAGACCAGACAGGAAGTCCGTAGCATGATCGCTGGTGATGAAAAGAAACTGATTGATGCATTTTACCAGGATCTTGAATTTGGCACAGGAGGATTACGAGGTATAATGGGGGCTGGAACCAACAGGATGAATATTTATACTCTCGGAATGGCCACACAGGGCTTATCAAATTATCTTATTAAGCAATTTGGAAATAAAGGAATAAGAGTGGCTATCGCATATGATTGCAGAAATAACAGCCGTTATTTTGCAGAAACAACAGCATCTATTTTTTCTGCAAACGGATTTGAAGTATTGCTATTCTCATCGCTACGTCCCACTCCTGAACTTTCATATGCAATACGTCATTATAAATGCAAAAGCGGAGTTGTCATAACAGCTTCCCATAACCCTCCGGAATATAATGGCTATAAGGCTTACTGGAATGATGGGGGTCAGGTTGTTGCACCACACGATACAGCAATAATTGACGAAGTAAGAAAAATCACATCTGTAACCCAGATTAAGTTTGATGGCAATAAGAAAAACATAAAGACCCTTGGGACTGAAACTGATGATCTATTTCTGAAGGAGGTTCTTAAAATGAGCCTCAACCCTGATGTAATTAAAAAACAGAGCAATATCGGAATAGTATATACTCCGATTCACGGTACAGGGGGTCAGGTAATTCCCACAGCTCTTAAAATGTTTGGCTTCAGCAACATCATTGATGTACCTGAACAAAATATTGTAGACGGGAATTTTCCGACTGTGAAATCCCCAAATCCTGAAGAACCGGATGCACTTAAGCTGGCAATCAAAAAAGCTGAAGAGACAAATGCCGAACTGGTAATGGCTTCAGATCCTGATGCTGACAGACTTGGTCTGGCAGTCCGTGACAGAAACGGGAAGTTCGTATTGCTGAACGGGAACCAGACCGGAGTGATTCTTACATACTATATTCTTTCACAGTACAAGTCTAAGAACATGTACAAAGGCAATGAATATATTATTAATACCATTGTCACATCGGATCTGTTTGACCGCGTAGCAGAGGGCCATAATGTTGAGTGCTACAATGTATTGACTGGTTTTAAATTCTTTGCTGAGCTCATCAGAAATCTGGAAGGTAAAAAGAAATACATCGGAGGAGGTGAAGAAAGTTATGGTTACCTGCCCGGTGATTATGTCAGGGACAAAGATGCTGTAGGTTCATGTGCATTAGCAGCTGAGGCAACTGCCTGGGCGCGAAGCCAGGGAATGTCTTTATATGAGCTTCTGATTGTCATTTACATTAAGTATGGTTTCTATAAGGAACGGCTGCTGAATATTGTCAGGAAAGGTAAGGAAGGTGCGGAAGAGATTAGGAACATGATGAATGAATACAGGAAAAATCCACCTCAAACTATTAATAGCAGCAAGGTTGTTAAAATAATTGATTATGAAGAGCAGATCTCCAAAGACTTTATTACAGGTAAAAGATCAAAAACAGATCTTATTAAATCTGACGTTCTTCAGTTCCTTCTTGAAGATGGATCCAAAATCTCAGTCAGACCTTCAGGAACCGAACCAAAGATCAAGTTTTATTTCAGTGTGAATACCAGACTCAGTTCAAAATCAGAATTTGAAGCTGCCGAAAAGATACTTGATCAGAGACTTGAAGGTATTATTAAGGATTTGAAGCTATTGTAAAAATTACTTTTAATTTACTACACAGAGATCCATTTAAAAGACACCGGAAATCTTTGCCTTTAATTAACAAAAACAGGTTACAATGAAATCTTACAGAAAAGAACTCTGGTTTGAGGTACCTACCCGGCGTGCATTCCTGAATATCACGGGGAAAGTTGAACAATGCCTGCAGGATAGTGGCATTAAACAAGGCCTTTTACTGGTCAATGCAATGCATATAACGAGTTCTGTCTTTATTAATGATGATGAATCCGGATTGCATCATGATTTTGAAGTATGGCTTGAGAAGCTTGCTCCAGAGAAACCACACAGCCAATATCAACATAATGGATTTGAAGATAATGCCGATGCACACATAAAACGAACAATAATGGGGCGGGAAGTTGTTTGTGCGGTAACCGACGGCAAACTTGACTTCGGTCCATGGGAACAGATATTTTATGGTGAATTCGACGGGAAAAGGAGGAAGAGGGTTCTGGTTAAGATTATTGGTGAATAAGTGATCAGACTTTGTTGTAATTTACAATAATTTGTGCTTCGCACGTAATTATTGGTAATTTGCGCTTCGCGCGTAATTACGCAAACAAAGTGAGCTAATTACAATCAATTGCGCGAACGAAGTGAGCTAATTACATTCTTCAAGTCGCGAACCAATCATCAGGAAAATTCACAAGGTATAATTTGCTGGTCGACCTGGTTATGGCTGTATAAAGCCATCTCAGATATTCTATTGTTATCTCCTGCCTGTTAAACATACCCTGGTCAATAAAGACCCTCTCCCACTGTCCGCCCTGAGCCTTATGACAGGTTACTGCATAAGCAAATTTAATTTGCAAAGCATTAAAATACTTATCATTACGAACTGCCTCAATCTGTTTTCTTCTTGTCTTCAGATACTGATAGTCTGCAAGAATGTTTTGAAAGAGTTCCTTATTTCTGTCACCCGATAAAGCCGGTGCGTCGAGCTGGAGGACATCAAGCAACACTTTTGATTCAATTTCCCAGTCATAATCAGGAAAACGAAGAATCATTTCAGCAAAACGGAATCCATACTTTTCTTCGTACTTTACTATCCGTTTAACTTCAGCAACATCGCCATTGGCAATAAATCTCGATTCCTCTTCATCATCCTCAATAAGGAAGTAATTGTTTTTTACAACCATTACAATATCACCTGGGCTGATCTCTTCTTCCCGGAAGAATATTTTGTTCCTGATTCCCTGGTTATAACGGTTAGCCTGTTTATTGGAGTTTACGACAATAATTGATCCACTGAGACCGCTTTTATCGTATGAATCGTTGATCTCCTCGATGAGATCCTGTCCGCTTAATCTTATTATATCCTCGTAATTTTCGCAGGATAAATCTGGTTTCTTCAGATTATTTTCTGCAATCTGGAGCCTTACTTTAGTCGCATTCATTAGTATCCCAGAATCTTCACTCTGTCTTACCACCTGTTTGAGTTCTGCTGTGACCAGGCCAAATCCGTATTCACCAAGGGCTTCAGGATCAAGGGCTGGACTAAGAATCTGTCCTACCGGAGGCAACTGGGCGATATCACCGGCGATAATAAGTTTGCAATCAACCCCGGAATAGACGTATTCAATAAGGTCATCCAGCACTTTTCCGCTCCCGAATACAGACAGATCGTTTGAATTATTGGAAACCATTGAAGCTTCATCAACTATAAAGAAAGTATCCCTGTACAGATTTCTGTCAAGTACAAAGCTGCCTAAACCATCTTTCGAGGATTTTTGCCTGTAGATCTTTTTATGAATAGTAAAGGATTGTTTACTAGCAAATGATGAAAGAACTTTTGCAGCTCTTCCTGTTGGAGCGAGAAGAACGGATCTCATTCTGAGAAGGTCAAGAGTTTTGACTACAGAGCTAATGAGGCTTGTTTTTCCTGTACCAGCATACCCTGTTAAAAGGAAAATTACATCATTCGAATTTCCGGTAATATAATTGGATATCTTTATTAATGCGGATGCCTGATCTTCGGTCGGAGTATTACCAAGATTATTGATCAATTGATTGTATATCAGAGTTTCACGCATTTATCAACCTGTAATTGGATCTGTTTGTAAACATAATTAATCTTTACCGTATATTTGTAATAATATAACATTGATATTAAAAGACAGATACCTGAATTTTTGTCTGGAGAATAGGTCAGGAAATAAATAAAATAAACCGTTATTGCAGATGCCATATCTTGAATTGATAGATGAGACTCTGGATATAAATTCGACTGAGAACTATGATCTTTCTGTAGAGATGAGTCCTGATAATCTTTCCTTTTGCATTCTCGACTCAATCAGGAACAAGTTTATTCTTTTAAGATCGTACAAGGCAGAAAATGATAAAAGATATCAACCTGATTCTCTTTCAAAGATTGTTGTGAAGGACGAATTTCTGACAAAAAAGTACAGAAGGGCAAATATTATTACACCATCATACAAATTCACCTTAGTTCCATCGCCCCTTTTTGAAACAGAGAAAAAAGATGAATATTATTTACTGAACCATTCTCTTCAGGAAAATCAGATAATCTTGGTGGACAGAGTTAAGGAACCGGATTCATACCTGATATATTCTCAACTTAAATATATTAATGAACTTATCGCAAGATACTGGCCCGGTCAGCAGGTATGTCATAATCTTAAGCCATGGCTTAGCTTTGCTTCCGGCATTGCTGTTGATCATAATGAGTATCTTTTTATCCATCTTGAGAAAGAGTTCTTCAACCTTGCAGTCTACACCGGTGGTAAACTGAACCTCTGCAATTCATTTATCTATAAAAATTCAACAGATATTCTATACTACATGCTGAATATTGTTAAAAGCCGGGGAATGAAACAGGACTTAATTGCCATTATAAGCGGACAGGTGACAAGGAGAGATAATCTTATTTCAGAAATGTCAGCATATCTGAAAAATATAAGATTTGCTGAACCTAAGGGTAATTATGCATTCAGCTATGTTATGAATGAGGCTGATCTTTTCAGATTTATTAATATCATAAGTGCAGTAAGTTGCGTATAATAAGCGGCGAACACAAAGGCAGGAGGATCAATCCTCCTGCAGTATTCAGCGCCAGGCCAACAACAGATTTTGCCAGGGAAGCTTTATTTAATATTCTGGTCAACAGGATTGATTTTGAAAATACTGATGTACTTGACCTTTTCTCCGGAACTGGCAGTATAAGCTATGAGTTTGCATCAAGGGGTGCCAGAAGTGTACATCTTGTAGAAAAAGATATTAAACATTTTTCCTTCATCAGGAAGATGATAACTGATCTTAAATTTGAGCGTATAAAGCCGTTCCATGGAGACGTCAGGTTATTTCTGAAGATCTGCAAGTCGGATTTTGATATAATATTTGCAGATCCTCCCTATGATCTTGAATGGCTGGAGATGATCCCGGAGCTAGTCATTTCCTCAGGATTATTAAAAGAAGATGGATTCTTTATCCTGGAGCATCCCAGGGACCTGAGCTTCAGTTCAAATAAATATTTCTTTGAACACAGGAATTACGGCAGTGTCAATTTCAGCTTTTTCAGATTGAATAAAGAGGTCTAAAGGCGCAGGGCTTAAACTCATTTCAACTTTTGTCTTTTTACCCTGACGCTTCGGTCAGGGTCTTCACTTCGTTTCGACTTTTGTCTTTTTACTTTTGTCTTTTATCTTTCAACTCCTGAATCTTCGTTGCACCTGAGTTTCCGGATATCAGCGTGAATAAACCTTAAGAGTTGGTTTTAATACCGGTTTGCTCTTCTTCCCAGAGATAAGTTCCAAGTCCTGAAATAAAAAATCCTGTTGTGTCGGACAGGATGGATAACCTTACCTTAATTGTAGCATTAACAATTGGGTTACTGCTCCGTCCCTGGCTATAGCCTGATAATTAAAACCCTGAGGTATCTGGGCAAATACAGCAAAATTAATCGCAGGTATTTTGA
>JAHEYW010000186.1 GCA_023251395.1 Bacteroidales bacterium | reverse complement strand
CAAATCAGGATCAGGTTTTAAACGAAAAGATATTAAAACCGGGGCTATCAATACCGATTATGCCATTGTCACCGAGGGGCTTGCGGAAAACGACCTGATAGCTCTGGCAAATCCTTTCCTGAATAAGGAGGAGTTGTCAGGAAATAATAAGTCTGAGACTTCCGGGAAGAAGGCTGTAAAGTAACTGTAAAAGTGTAATTGGCCATGAAAACAAAATATCACAATTTCAGCACCTTACGGAAGAAAATTGCGACTCTCCTGGTTTTTTCCTTTTTGTCTTTACTCATGCTTATTTCCTGTAAAAGGAGCAGCGGAAGCGGATACACGGTAATGAAGGGGCCGTTTAAACAATCGGTTATTGAGACAGGTGAGATACAGGCAGAACATTCATCGATTGTCACAATGCCAAGGATAAACTCAATATATGGCTATAGTTTCAAGATCATAAGTTTGGCTGAGAATGGTAAAAATGTAAAAAAGGGCGACCCTGTAATAAAAGTAGATCCTGCTTCTGTTCAAAAATATATCATTGAAAAAAGAGAATCTCTCGAAAATGAAATTGCCTCCTCAAACAGACTTAAGGCTCAGATATTGAATAATATGCAGGATTTGAGAGCTCAATTAAAAAATGAAGAGGCATCTTTTAGGATCAAAAAGATCCAGCTAGAGAAATCGGCTTTTGAATCGGTTGGAATAAAAAAAGTAATTGAGCTTGAATACCGCCAGGCAGAGATCAGGTTGAACAGAATAAAAAGGAATCTGGCAAGAAGGCCATTCCTTGATAGTCTTGACTACAGTATTCAGCAAATTAAAGTTGTACAAAGGGAAAATGAGCTTAAAACTGCTGAAGATGCTCTTAATCAACTGATTGTTAAAAGTCCGCTGGACGGGGTGTTTGTACTGGAAAAGTACTCGAGGACTGGTCAGGCTTATAAGGTAGGCGATGAAGTTTCTCTTGGCTACACGATTGCAAGGATTCCTGATATACGAACTATGAAGGTTAACGGGATAATACTTGAAAATGATATAAGCCGTATTAAAACTGGTCTTAAGGTCGTGGTGAGAATGGATGCACTTCCTAATGTTCCTTTTTATGGGCGGATCACTAAAATTAGTATGGTATGCATTCCTCAGCAGGACGGGAAAAAGGCTTTTCAGTCAGAGGTTCTGATATCCGGGTCTGATCCAAGACTAAAATCAGGAATGACTGTAAGATGTGAATACATAACATTCGAAGGTGAAAACGAGATTTATGTTCCTAATAACTGTCTTCTTGAGGAAAATATACACACTTACTGTTTTGTAAAGAGAAGAGGTAAAGCAATTAAGACTGAAGTAACAACAGGTCCTTCTAATAACATGTATACTGTGGTTTCAGGCAATATCCGGGCAGGACTGGATCTCATACCCCCAGAAAAAATATTAACCAGACAATAACTTAAACAATGCAGATCGAAGAAAGCATAAGAGTAGCCATTTACGGTCTTCGTGATCATAAATTCAGATCCTTTCTCACAATGCTGGGAATAATTTTTGGTACAGCATCTGTAATTACCATGATTTCGATTGGCGAGGGCGCCAAGAAACAGGCCATGGCAAAATACCAGGATCTCGGAGTAAGTAATATTATCATCCGGGATAAGGATTTTACAGATACCGAACTTGAACAAGTCAGAATAAAATTCTCACCGGGTCTGTCACTCGACGATACAAAGGCGATAAATGACATTGTTCCGGGTATTGTTGGCGTTGCCCCTCAATCAGAAATCAAACTAGATGCAATGTTTGAGGACAGATCGTCAAAGGCTAACGTAATAGGGGTAACTCCCGGAATAACAAATATTCTGAATTACAGGTTGGAATCAGGGGTATTTATTGATAGCGCTCACTATGACAAGCAGCTTAAAGTATGTGTTCTTGGCTCAAATATTGCACGCGAACTCTTCCGTTATGAAGACCCTCTAGGAAAGAATATCAAACTGGGAGAACAGTGGTACGAGGTGGTAGGGGTGCTAAAAACAAAGTCACTCTATACAGAAACAATAGGTGAGCTGGCGGCCCGCGATCTGAACAATGATGTTTATATTCCACTGTCAACTTTCGGAAAAAGGATTCCCAAAGCCAATGTCCTGTATAGCGAGCTCAAGCAGCTGACAGTCAAACTGGGAAGCTCCGGTCAGCTAATACAGTCTTCTGAAATTATTAAGAGTATACTTGCACGTCGACATTTCAATAATAATGATTTCAGCATAATTATTCCATATGCGCTTATGGAACAGGAGAAAAAGGAGAGCAGGATCTATAATCTTCTGCTAGCTTCAATAGCAGCCATTTCACTCATAGTGGGAGGTATTGGAATAATGAATATTATGCTTGCCTCTGTAATGGAAAGGACACGGGAAATCGGTATTCGCCGGGCTATCGGAGGGCGCAGGTCGGACATAATGGGTCAGTTTGTTTCTGAAGCCATGGCAATGAGTATTACAGGAGGTCTTACAGGAGTTTTCCTTGGTATTATTCTCTCTGTCGGGATAGGTTTTCTTACTGAAATCAGAACGACAATCACATTATATTCAATACTTATTGCATTCGGATTTTCCGTACTGGTGGGGATAACATTTGGTTATCTGCCTGCAAAACGTGCTGCTGACCTCAAACCAATCGAGTCGATAAGACATGAATGAGGCACTCCCTGAACAATTTCACTGTTTAGCCACTCATTTTAACATAAAAGGAAAGGTGCGGACTTTTAATCCGCACCTCACCACTAAACCGGGAACACGAATAAAAACCAAAAAACCATCTGTTAAATTAATTTATCTCGCCAGATTCATTTAAGTGAAAATGTGACTGGCATTGAATACCAGACATTTACAGGTTTTCCCCCCTGGTAACCCGGACTCCATCCTTTCAACAGATAAATGACTCTTACTGCCTCTGCATCAAGGAGGGGATGAACACCTTTAAGAACCTGAACATCTTCAACATTACCCTGTTTTGTAACTACAAACCTTAGAATTACCCTTCCCTGCATACTATCGGCCTTTGCTTTTTCGGGATATCTTATATTGTCGCTGATAAATTGCATGAGAGCCTGGCCTCCGCCTGGATACATTGGCATCTCTTCTACCACAACAAAAACTTCTGAGGCTTCATCTTCTTTAACTTTATCGGGCAATTCAAATGTTAATCTTACTTGAGTTCTAAAAGGTTCAGTTGACTCCGGGTTTTTTGCAGGCTCCCATTTAGGGGCTTCTTTCAGAGCATTCAATACTGCCTCAGCCAGTGATTTGTCTGCTCCACCCAGGGCAGTTGGTGAGGTCAAAGTGCCATCAGGCTGGATAACAAAGTTAACAGTTACGTGACCTTTAATTCCACTTGCAGTTGCATCTGCAGGGTATTTGACCCTTTTGGCAAGCCAGTTAGCGAATTTTGAATAATTTTCGCCCTGGAACGTCGGATAATCATCAGGATTTTTTCTTCTATAAGGAACTTTTATTCCAAGCTCTTTAGCTTTCTTTATAGTTAATATTTCAATAGCACCGTTTTTCCCCTTCTCTCCATATTTTTCCATTGCTACTTTCTCTGATACTACTGACATTCTGGCAATTGAATTCATATCCAGACCTTTTAATGCTTCAGCCTGTGGTTTATCTGAAACAACATCGTCAATCACAACAAGGCGATCTTTTAATGATGTCAGTACAGTGCTCGCTTTATAATCAGGATCTTTATCCAGTTTAATGGTCATTGATTTTGAAAACTGGGGTTTCAGCACCTGAGTTAAATATCCCCTGTATGAAAAGATAATATGAGATTCTTCAGGGACGTCCGCAATATTGAATTTGCCATCCTTGTCGGTGGCTCCTCTTATTTCAGTACCTGTTATAGCTATTTGTACTTCCTGAAAGGGTTTCCCGTCTTGATTAAGGACTACTCCGAATACTTCTTTTTTAACAAATGGTTGAGCATCGGTTGAATAAACTGTAAAGTTCTCTGCGTACCTGACCTGAGGAACAGCAAATGTGTAAAACAGCACAGGGAAAACAGGAATTATCAACAATACCTTCAGTTTTCTGTAAGGTGAACTAATTATATTTTTCATCATTTCAAAACGACTTTGGTGAAGTGAATAATTAAAAGAATTTGAAAGGCTGATGACCGGGAACCTGAAAATAGAGTTCAAAAGAGCAGCTTTGTAAAAAGTCGGGTCGGGAGATTGCTTTAGTGCAACCTCATCGGCAATATACTCATGATTCAGCCTTATAAAACCGGTATAAATCCAGACTAATGGATTTGCCCATTGAAGCAAACTTAGGGTCTCAGCAAGCAACAGATCGAGCCAGTGTCTTTGTGTTACATGCACCAGCTCATGGTTCAGTATTTCCCTGAACTCATCCTCTTCAATTGAAGGATTGATAAAAATATAATTAAAGAATGAGAAAGAGGATGGAAATTCTGATGACCTGATAATCTTAATTGAATCCCTTTTTAATGGTTTATGATTATTAATGATTCTGATTTTTACATATAGATGGTAGAATAATCTGAGAGTAAAAGCAACCACCCCTATGAAATATGCAGCAAGTAAGATGCTCTTGAAATCGATTTTCCCTTGTGAGGAAACTTGCGGGATCTGGTCAGTCATAACTGGTGAAATATTTTGCATATTATCAAATGTCAGGGTAGGGGGAGCAGGTATCTCCACCTGGTAATGAAATGAAACAAGAGGGAAGAATAACGAGGCCAGAATCCCAAAAATGAGGAATATGCGTTTTAACCTGAAAAAGCGTTCATTCCTTAAAAAAAGAAGGAATATTATTGTAAATCCCGTCAGCCAGCAAGCTGATTTAACTAAGTATAATGCAAATTCATTCATGACTTTCTCCTTTCTTAATTTCTTTTGACAGATCTTCAAGGATCAGATCGAGCTCTTCTACCGTCAGATCTTTTTCTGTTGCAAATAATGATGCCATGGAGGTAAAAGAGTTATGGAAATAATTCTCCATCAGGTATGATAACTGGTGTTTGGAATAAGATTGCTTTGAAACAACCGGAAAATACAGATGAATGTTTCCATAAACGCGATGATCGACAAAACCTTTATTTTCAAGGATCCTTACTATTGTCGACACGGTATTTCTTGCTGGTTTGGGATCGGGAAACCTTTCAAGGATATCCTTAACAAGTCCCTCCCCCAGTTCCCAGAGGATCTTCATAATCTGCTCCTCTGCTCTTGTCAGGTACATATCATTCCTTTTTTTCATACTCAATAGCTATTTTACCTTGTTCCAGATCTCCTCAATTTTGTAGTTGCTAACAAGGTCACCTGTCAGAAAATACATTCCTTTCTCCACCTGTACCTTGTAATTGCTTTTGATTCCAAGGTAATTATCCATATTATACCCGTAATCGACAAAAACCATAAAATTCTTACCGTCAACCTGATATTTCCCTCCGGCTGATTCGACGATCTTTTTGCTGGTAGTATCATATATCGCCCATAAAAACTGGTCCTCAGTTATTAGCTGAACATGTGGTCTGCCTGGCGGAACAATGATAAAAGCGCTAGCGTCCTTGCCATATTTATATGTTTCCATAAGCCAGGTTCCGGTCAGATTATTTTTGGAATTCTTTGCGGGATTGGTCTTTTGCCATATCTCTTCTATTTTATAACCATCACCCAGTTCACCAGTGAGGTAGAGCATCCTGCCTTCAACTCGGATTCTGAATTTGCTTTTCGATTTCAGATAACTGTCCATATTGTATCCGAAATCAATCGATTCGACATAATTATCATCGTCAAGTGTATATTCACCACCTGCAGATTTAAGTATCTTCTTTGTAGTGGTATCATATGTCACCCACAGGAACTTCTTTTCCGTTATTAGTTTAATGCGGGGCAGGTTAGCGTTTATTTGCGTGAAAGAACTCTCAGACGACCCGTACTTATAGGATTCAAGCAGCCATGTACCAACAATCGGATTCTTCTGGCTTTTACTTTTAGATGCTCCTGATGAACCTTTCTGGCAGGCTGTAAGAAATATTAAGCCTGTAACCAGCAGCATCGCTGCGATAAGAAAAATAACCGGTCTTTTCATTTTGATTTACTTTTTAACCTTGTTTTTTCCTCCTGAATATTAGTATATCAATCCTTCATACCAAAGTTAAAACTAATATATTAGTTTTGCAAATATATTTTTGAAATAATGACTAAAAATTTAGTCTTTATTGTATTGGATTGATATTAAAGTAAATATGATATGGATATTCTTATTTTATTTATCATTTATAGGAAGAATCTTAATAATGGAATGAAGATTTCGAATTTCCTTTCCTCAGGAATTGAAAGTTAAATATTAACTTAAACGAGGTTTTAATATCTTTCTTATCCTGCAAAAAGACTGGCCGCACATGGAAGCCAAAAGAATTTCGTTTTATCTTTTAATGCTTTTTATTCTGGCTGCTTTACCATATACCTATTTATATATGCTCTGTAAAAAACTTCATATTGATTAACAAGAAATATTAATTAATCTAAAATATATACCCATGAAAGATAATCTGTCAAGAAGAAGATGGCTCAGGAACATGACAGTCGGAATGGCTGGGCTCTTAACCGCCGAGCAACTCTCAGGCAAACCTATTCACTCCTCTGAAGCCGGTAATAAATTCAATGCCGGCAAAGCCCTCATTGCCCCGGGCGATAAGATCAAAATCACCAAACTGGAAATAATTCCTGTGAACACTCTCCGGACCATTTTCGTCAAAATGTATACTGATGCCGGGATCATTGGCATTGGAGAAGGAACTGTGGAAGGGAGAATATCCACTACCGTCGCTGCTATTAAAGAGCTTGAAGGGTACCTTATCGGTAAAGACCCGCGACGTCCTGCATTTCACTGGCAGGCTATTTACCGGCATGCCTTTTACCGCGGAAGTATAATACTTACCAGCGCTCTCTCGGCAGTTGATATAGCAATGTGGGATATCAAAGGAAAAGCCCTGGGTGTTCCGATATATGAACTCCTCGGTGGCCCCACCCGCGATCGTATAAGGGTTTATGGGCAGGCCGGGTCTCCGAAGGAGGCAAAGACGGTTATCGATGTGGGTTTTTCCTCTTTAAAAGTGGGTGTTACATCAAGCCGCGGCAGGTTATCGCGTATTGTTGAAAATCCCGATTTCGTTCAGGGTATTGTGGAAAATGTATCTGCAATCAGGAATGCTAT
>JAHEYW010000185.1 GCA_023251395.1 Bacteroidales bacterium | reverse complement strand
TGTACAGTATGCAAGAAGGATAGTCGGTAACAAACAGTACGGAGGAGTTCGTCAGTATATTCCTTTAAAAGTAAATGCTGCAGGTGTTATGCCAATCATCTTTGCTCAGGCAATCATGATGCTTCCTATCATTATAGCAGGTTATTCAAAAACCGGTTCATCATTTATGATCGCATTTTCAAATATGTACGGTTTCTGGTATAATCTTGTAACAGCATTTTTAATTATAGTTTTCACATATTTCTATACAGCTATTACCATCAATCCGGTGCAGATGGCTGAAGATATGAAGAAGAACGGCGGTTTTATTCCAGGTATTAAACCAGGAAGGAAAACTGTGGAATTTATCGATACTATTATGTCGAGGATTACCTTCCCTGGTTCTATCTTCCTTGCAATTGTTGCGATTCTTCCTTCCCTTGCCGTTAAGGCGGGTGTTTCTCCGCAATTTGCTCAGTTTTATGGTGGCACATCACTCCTTATACTTGTTGGGGTAGTTCTGGATACGCTCCAGCAGATAGAAAGTCATCTGCTTATGCGTCATTACGATGGTCTGATGAAATCGGGCCGGGTTAAGGGTAGGACAGGTGCTGTTTCAGCGTACTAGTACGCTAAGTGTTCTTTGATGTTGTATATTAAGACAAATGAAGAGGTCGAGTTGCTGAGAAAAAGCAATCTCCTGGTGTCGAAAACACTTGGTGAGATTGCAAAGCATATCAGACCGGGAATCACGACGCTCAGCCTTGATAGAATAGCTGAGACCTTTATACTTGATAATGGTGCAATACCTGGTTTCAAGGGATATAACGGATTCCCCAAGACCCTTTGTGCATCTGTAAATGAAGAGGTAGTCCATGGAATACCTTCAGATTATGTTCTGAAGGAGGGGGACATTATCTCAATCGACTGTGGCGTAATACTTAACGGTTATTATGGCGACAGTGCCTATACCTTTGCTGTCGGAGAAATCGATGATAATAAGAAACGATTACTCCAGGTTACGAAAGAGTCTCTTGAAAAGGGAGTTCAGGAAGCGATAGCAGGAAACAGGGTAGGGGATATCTCCTTTGCAGTTCAGTCCTATGCTGAAGAAGCAGGTTTCTCGGTTGTAAGAGAGCTTGTTGGTCATGGGCTGGGAACTAAGCTTCATGAAGCCCCGGAAGTTCCGAACTATGGAAGAAGGGGTACAGGCCCAAAACTTGAAAAAGGACTCGTTATCTGTATTGAACCTATGATAAACATGGGAACGAAAGAGACGATCCAGATGAGAGATGGATGGACTGTTAAAACTGCAGATGGAAAACCTTCGGCACATTTCGAATATGCCGTTGCCATCGATAATAGAAAAGCAGATGTATTGTCGACTTTTAAATATATTGAAGAAGTATTAAATAAATAGGAACAATATGGCGAAACAACCTTCAATCGAGCAGGACGGAACAATAGCTGAAGCATTGTCTAATGCGATGTTCAGGGTT
Source organism: Bacteroidales bacterium (assembly GCA_023251395.1). Classification (GTDB taxonomy): domain Bacteria; phylum Bacteroidota; class Bacteroidia; order Bacteroidales; family VadinHA17; genus LD21. The sequence goes on along the minus strand of JAHEYW010000185.1, from coordinate 5,775 downwards.
GAGCTCGAAAACGGACACGTTATTACTGCTCATATATCAGGCAAAATGAGAATGCATTATATAAAAATTTTGCCCGGTGATAAAGTGAAGGTTGAAATGTCACCATATGACCTTACAAAAGGAAGAATTACATTCAGATATAAATAAGAATTTTAAAGAAATGAAAGTAAGAGCATCAGTTAAGAAACGCAGCGCCGACTGCAAGATTGTCAGACGGAAAGGGCGTATTTATGTAATTAACAAGAAAAATCCCAAGTTCAAACAGAGACAGGGATAATTTTAATAATTTTGCACACAATTAAAAATTTTATATGGCACGTATTGTTGGGGTAGATTTACCAAGACATAAAAGAGGCGAAATAGGCCTGACCTACATCTATGGTGTTGGCAAAAGCACAGCTCAGAAAGTTCTGGATGAAGCTGGTGTGGACAGGAATGCAAAAGTCGAAGAATGGACAGATGACCAGATCAATACGATCCGTCGTATTCTTAACGAGAATTTTAAACTCGAGGGCGAATTGCGTTCAGAGACTCAGCTTAACATTAAAAGGCTGATGGACATCGGATGTTACCGTGGCGTCCGCCACAGACTCGGACTTCCGGTCAGAGGACAGAGCACGAAGAATAATGCCCGTACCAGAAAGGGAAGGAAGAAGACTGTTGCAAACAAGAAAAAAGCTACCAAATAATTAATAACTTATTATGGCAAAGAAGACAGGAGCATTAAAGAAAAAAGTTGTAAAGGTTGAGCCCAATGGCCAGGCGCATGTGCATTCCTCTTTTAACAATATCATTGTTTCACTTACCAATAATTCCGGTCAGGTGATAGCATGGGCTTCATCAGGAAAGATGGGCTTCAAAGGTTCAAAGAAGAATACACCTTACGCAGCACAGATGGCTGCTGAAGATTGTGGCAAGGTAGCCTATGATCTTGGCCTGAGGAAAGTAAAAGTATTTGTAAAAGGGCCAGGCGCAGGACGTGAATCTGCGATCCGTGCAATAAGCAATACAGGGATAGAAGTGACTGAAATCGTTGACGTTACTCCAATGCCCCATAACGGATGCCGTGCACCAGGTAGAAGAAGAGTTTAATATAATTGCAGATTGCGGATTTCGGATTGAAATTCGAAATTCGAAATATAAAAATAAGTAAGTTCAAATATTTTTTTAAAAATGGCAAGATATACAGGCCCAAAATCAAGAATTGCAAGGAAGTTCGGTGAACCAATCTTTGGTCCCGATAAGCATCTGGAGAGAAAGAACTTTCCTCCGGGACAGCATGGGATGAATAAGAAAAGGAAGAAAACTTCAGAATACGGAGTGCAGCTCAGGGAAAAGCAGAAAGCAAAATATACCTATGGGATGCTTGAACGCCAGTTCCGTAATACTTTTGAAAAAGCTTCAAGAAGCAAAGGTGTTACAGGTGAGGTACTCCTCCAAATGCTGGAATCACGTCTTGACAATACCGTTTATCGTCTCGGTATAGCTCCATCAAGAGCTTCTGCACGTCAGGTTGTTTCCCACCGACATATTACTGTTAATGGTAATGTTGTAAATGTACCCTCCTGTATGCTTAAACCAGGGGACATTATCGGTGTAAGGGAGAAATCAAAATCACTGGAAACTATTTCTGACTCACTTTCAACCAGAAGATATGCAAAACTTCCATGGCTTGAGTGGGATGATGCTCAGATGGCAGGTAAATTCATGAGTATTCCTGCTCGTGCTGATATTCCTGAAGATATCAAGGAACAGTTAATCGTCGAATTGTATTCAAAGTAATAATTTAAGATAATTCCTATGGCCATATTAGCATTCCAGAAGCCCGATAAAGTAATAATGCTTGAAGCGGATCATAAGTTCGGCAAGTTCGAATTTCGCCCGCTTGAACCTGGCTATGGTATTACTGTCGGTAATGCATTGAGAAGAATTCTTCTCTCTTCACTCGAGGGTTTTGCCATTACTTCTGTTAAAGTTGAGGGTATAGATCATGAGTTCTCCACAATTACCGGTGTTATTGAAGATGTTACTGAAATAATACTCAATCTGAAACAGGTTCGCTTTAAACGGACTGTCGAAGATGCAGAACAAGAGAAGGTTGCACTTAAGATTTCCGGACAGGAAGTTCTTAAGGCTGGAAACCTTAATTCAGCACTCAGCAGTTTTGAAGTTCTTAATCCGGAGCATATTATATGCAGAATGGAACCCGATGTAAAGCTGCAGATGGAATTTACAATCAATAAAGGCAGAGGATACGTTCCTGCTGAAGAAAATCAACCTGCAGATGCCGAGTTCGGACTCATTGCAATTGATTCCATCTTTACGCCGATAAGGAACGTAAAATACTCAGTTGAGAACTTCCGTGTTGAACAGAAAACTGACTATGAAAAGCTTCTTCTCGAAATTGAAACAGACGGTTCAATTCATCCGAAAGAAGCACTCAAGGAAGCTGCAAAGATCCTTATTTACCATTTTATGCTTTTCTCAGATGAAAAGATAACCCTTGATTCAGATGATAAGCTGGCAAATGAGGAATTTGATGAGGAGATACTCCATATGAGACAGCTTCTTAAAACAAAACTTGTTGATCTTGATCTTTCTGTCAGGGCACTTAATTGTCTTAAGGCAGCGGAGGTAGATACCCTTGGAGATCTCGTTAAGTTCAACAAAAATGATCTTCTCAAGTTCAGGAACTTTGGAAAGAAATCACTTACAGAACTCGATGAACTGCTCGAATCTATGAGCCTTTCATTTGGTATGGATGTTAGTAAATATAAGTTAGATAAAGATTAATATAACGGGTTAAGGATAGATTGAAATGCGACACCAAAGAGTTATTAACCATTTAGGAAGAACAAGTTCTCACAGGAAAGCCATGATGGCAAACCTTGCCTCTTCGCTTATTAAACATAAGAAGATTACTACAACTACAGCAAAAGCAAAGGCGTTGAGGACATATGTTGAACCTCTTATCACAAAATCAAAGGATGATTCAACTCATTCGAGAAGGATGGTCTTCAGTTATCTGAAGGATAAGGAAGCTGTAGCAGAACTTTTCAGGGAGATCTCCCCTAAGATTGCGGAAAGACCAGGCGGTTATACCCGTATTCTTAAACTTGGGAACAGGGTAGGAGACAATGCTGATATGTGTATTATGGAGCTGGTTGACTATAATGAAGCCATGCTTAAGGGTGAAGGAGCTAAAGCCAAAACAACCAGAAGAAAAAGGGCACCCAAGAAGAAGGCAGAAGATACAGCAGAGAAAACTGAAAAAGTTAAGGCAGTAGCTGCTGAGAAGCATGAACCAGAAACAACCTCATCAACCGAAGAGGCCCCGGCAACAGAATAATTAGTTTTATCAGAATAAAAAAAAAGGGATAAGTCAGTAGAGACATTATCCCTTTTTTTGTATATTGCAATATTGTTTAATAATTAAATAAAAATCTATGAGTCAGATAGTTAGTGTTCATGCACGTGAAATTCTCGATTCACGTGGAAATCCCACAATTGAAGTGGATGTAGCAACACAAAGCGGATTTTTCGGACGTGCCGCAGTTCCATCAGGTGCTTCAACAGGTGAAAATGAAGCATTGGAACTTAGAGATGGTGATAAGAGCCGTTATCTTGGAAAAGGAGTTCTTAAGGCTGTAAATAATGTTAATAATGTTATTGCAGAAGAAATTATCGGTATGGATGTAACTGACCAGGCTGGCATTGATAAAAAAATGCTGGAACTTGATGGTACAAAAACCAAAAGTAACCTGGGTGCCAATGCAATTCTTGGTGTATCACTTGCAGTAGCCAAAGCTGCAGCAGCTTATCATGGCCTGCCATTATACAGGTATATCGGAGGTGTCAACGCTGTTACACTGCCGGTCCCGATGATGAATATTATAAATGGAGGATCTCATTCTGATGCTCCTATTGCTTTTCAGGAATTCATGATCAGACCGGTTGGTGCTCCATCTTTCAAAGAGGGACTTAGAATGGGTACTGAAGTATTCCATGCACTTAAAAAAGTACTTAAGGAAAGAGGACTTTCAACAGCAGTTGGGGATGAGGGTGGATTTGCACCTAAGCTTGAAGGTACAGAGGATGCACTTGAGACGATCTTAAAGGCAATTGCAGCCGCCGGATTCAAAGCAGGTCAGGATGTTACAATAGCCCTGGATTGTGCAGCTTCAGAATTTTATAAGGATGGTATGTATAATTACTCGAAGTTTGAAGGCCCGAAAGGCGCACGCAGAACTTCCAAGGAACAGGTAGATTTCATAGAATCACTGGTTAATAAATATCCTATCGACTCTGTGGAAGATGGTATGTCTGAAAACGACTGGGATGGCTGGAAAATGCTGAACGACAGAATTGGAAAACGATGCCAGATAGTTGGTGATGACCTTTTTGTTACAAACGTCGAATACCTTAAAAAGGGAATCGACATGGGTTGCGCTAATTCAATCCTGATTAAAGTCAACCAGATCGGGTCTCTTACCGAGACTCTGAATGCCATTGATATGGCTCACAGGGCTGGCTATACAACTGTTACTTCACATCGTTCAGGTGAAACAGAGGATGCAACTATTGCAGATATTGCTGTTGCAACCAATTCCGGACAGATCAAAACAGGTTCACTTAGCCGTACCGACAGAATTGCAAAGTACAACCAGCTTCTTCGTATTGAAGAATCTCTTGGTGACTTAGCTGTCTACGGATTCAAGAAATAAATTAAAAAAAGTTTAATTAAGAAAAGAGGTTGTCAGAAGTGGCAGCCTTTTTTTGCCCCCCAACCCCCCTAAAGGGGGGCTAATTCATTAAATATTATTCAATTTTTGTAAATGAGATAAAATTGTCTCCCCTTTGGGGAGAAACCCCGCAGGTGAGAGAGGTTGTATCTCGCGGAGATCTAATTATAATAGGCACTGCAGACGTTATTAACAATTGTTAATAACTAATGTTTATATCTGGTGTACAACAACGATTAATAATATTTGCATTGAGAGGCATCCAATAGTAAATTTGATATATCAGGTGAGCGATAAAAGGCTGCTTGAAAGATGTGGAACCGGGAAAGGATTCTTAATTGAAACCGGAACCGGCTCAATCAGACCTCCGGGCCTGCGCATCAGGAGAGCCGAAGTCTGAATGAAACGGATCTGATCCGCGGATATCCAGAATATCGAAGAAACCGGAAACGTTCTTTCAACGATTGAGTCACAGGGCCTCAGGAAACAGAAGGACTTCGGTCCCGAATTGAACTGAAAGTGAACATAAACTCTTCGGGGTTTTTGATTCATGCCTGAATGACGCTTCGTCCTGGAAGTCCATCGCAAGGCGGACAAAGGGACAGCAGGAAGGCAATGCAATAAAATGCAATGCCGGAAAGCCTGGGGTTGCCAAAACCAAGTTAATACGAGGAAAAAGCAGCCGGCCAGAATAACAGTAACCTGGCACCGTTCGTAACCTCGGTTGCATTCGGTGAATGGGAACTAATCTAACTACTAGTTCCCATTATTGTTTTATATAAGTCGCTAAAGTCCATAAAGTCCATAAAGCCTGTAAAGTCTGTAAGGTGTTAATACTTTACTTTTCCTTTTATCCTTTATCTTTACTCCCCGGTACTTTTAATTATCCATTTAAGTAGGCCGCAGGGGTGTGAAATGTTATTGTGATTAACTCACAACAAAGTAATTAAAACTAATGCCAGATACCGGACTAATAGAATTTATATCCGAACTTGAAAGTAAGGGAGAACTTCAAAGGATACATTCCTTTGTC
>JAHEYW010000017.1 GCA_023251395.1 Bacteroidales bacterium | reverse complement strand
CCTTAATCCTTAAGGAAGAAAAATATTTGATACAGGTGGATCCAGTTCTGGCAGTGCAGTGGCCATGGCAGCTAATTATGCAACTGCAGCAGTCGGAACTGAAACATCCGGATCAATTCTTTCTCCTTCAGGGAAAAACTCGGTTTCAGGACTCAAACCAACGGTCGGATTACTGAGCCGGGGTGGAATAGTACCCATATCAGGCACATATGATACGCCGGGCCCTATTACCAGGAATCTTATTGATAATGCGATACTGCTCTCTGCGATGACCGGGGAAGATAAAGCTGATCCGGTAACTTTAAACATTGACGGGAATAAGAATTACTGGGAGGCAATTAAAACGGGAACCTTAAAAGGTTTACGATTCGGCATTATCAAACCTTTCTTAAAAGATTCCCTTTATAAGCTTTCAGTCGAAAGAATTGTACAAAATGGAGGGATAGCAATTGAATTCGAACCGGAACAGGCAAACCTGGAAAGCTTCACAAGAGTACTTAGTGCTGATATGAAAGTGGATCTACCAAATTATATTAAGCAATATGCTTCAGATAAAGTTACATTTCACTCAGTGTCAGATCTTATAGATTTTAATAACAAGGATTCATTAAAGAGAATTCCATACGGTCAGACACTTTTTGCTGGCATTGTAAAGGAAGTTATCAGCAAGGATGATCTGGCCGGGTTGAAAGAAAAACTGCGAAAAGCCGGAATTGACTTTTTTGAAAAACCCATGGCAGATAAAAACCTTGATGTAATTCTCTCAATAAGTAACCGTAATGCCGGAGCAGCTGCAGTAGCTCATTATCCATGCCTGACTGTTCCAATGGGCTTCACAAAAGCGGGGGAACCTTCCACCCTCACTTTTATTGCCAGACCATTTGAGGAAGAAAAGCTTTATAAAATCGGATATGCTTATGAGGTTGCAACCAGATTCAGAAGGGCACCTGCAGAATAATGGACTGTAAAATATTATATGTCAAGAATTTTCAGGGCCTTTGAGCACCCTGGGTGTTTACATATAGTGCATAAAGTGATTGGCTTGCAGTCATAAATAGCCGGTTATATTTCTTGCCGCCAAAGCAAAGATTCGAACATATCTCCGGCAGGCATATTTTACCAATTAATTTTCCCTGTGGTGTGAAGACATGTACTCCGTCATAACCTGCACCACCGTTACCGGCAGCTGCCCATACATTTCCATCAATATCACAACGAATACCATCTGAATTACCTTTACCCATGTCGCAGAAGAGTCTGCCATTTGCAAGTTTCTTTCCATCAATAACATCATATACCCTTATTGGCTGAGGCTTATCTTTCGACTGTCCGGTATCGACAATGTAAAGAAGCTTCTCATCAGGCGAAAAACAGAGTCCATTAGGCCGGATAAATTCATCAGATACTACTACCATTTCTCCGGTAGAAGGATCAAGCCGGTAAACATTGGCCGGCAATTCAAATTTATCAACATGTCCTTCATAGTTAGAAAGAATTCCATAACCGGGATCTGTAAACCAAATACTTCCATTTGAATGAACGACAACGTCGTTTGGTGCATTCAATCGTTTATTCTGGAACTTGTCTGCCAGGATAGTGATCGAACCATCTGGTTCAGTGCGGGTTAACCGGCGTGAATCATGCTCGCAGGAGATCAGTCGTCCCTGCTTATCCCTGGTATGACCATTGGCGTTGTTAGACGGAGTCTGAAACTTACTCATTTCCCCAGTCTCCTCAGTCCATCTCAGAACAGTGTTGTTTGGAATGTCACTGAACAATAAGAACCTGCCGTCGCCGAACCAAACCGGACCTTCAGCCCATCGTGCACCTGTCCAAAGCTGCTCAACCGCAGCATTAAACTGGAAATATTTTTCAAACTGCTTGTCAATAATTACGATTGAAGGATCGGGATATCTAATCTGGGGTGTTGGTGAATGTTCACGGGATGAGGCAATCAGTGAGGGTGCAATAAAAGCACCGGCAGCTGTTGTTGCAACTGTTTTAATAAAGTGCCTGCGATCTTCCGATCCAGACAGAATCATCTTACCGGTCGGTCTGATTGATCTATTAGACTTTTCCATAGGTTCTGAGATTAGATTTATTCTTGAAATGTTTAATAACAGTGCTTATTTTTTCCATTTTTCACAGAAAGTTGAAATGAAATTATGATATTTAACTTTCAGTCATCTTTTATGAATATATGCAAAGCAAAGTAAGAAATTATTTATTCTTCCGCAAGACGAAAATATGTGATGAAGTTTCCCCTCCTTTTGAAGGAGGGGAAAGTGATACTCCCTTGTCTTGCACAAAACTTCATCTACGTTGACACAGATACAAGTAATAGTTTAGAATAGAAATCAAACGCATCATTAGTATTGTTTCAAAAACAAAGTAAAGTGAAAAATAACCGATGGTTGAGGATAGGAGGAACTTTGATGATAGGCTTATTTGTGGCCTACCTTGACAGGATTAATCTTTCAGTTGCCCTTCCTTCATTGTCGGAGGAGTTGGGGTTTTCAGGCTCAAAATTTGCAATCACTTCAAGCTGGGCATTAACTACTTTCCTGATCGGGTATGCAGGTGCAAATATCTTTGGTGGTATTTTAACAAGATATGCTGATCCTAAATGGATTGTTATATCACTTATGGCAATATGGTCGCTTGCTACATTTTTCACGGGATTCGTCGGATCGTTGTTTACTCTGTTGACAATGAGGGCAATACTGGGTACCACAGAAGGGGTTTACTGGCCTCAGCAGTCACGTTTTGCAAAAGCCTGGTTCGCTCCCCATGAACTCTCGAGAGCAAATGCGATGATCCAGTATTACGGACAATACCTTGCGTTATCAATTGGCTTTATAATTCTGACCCCTGTATATAATTTGCTTGGATGGAAGTACCTGTTCTTTTTTACCGGCATCCTGGGTCTTTTCATTGCCCTCCCATTATTCTGGATCATGTTAAAAAAGGAATCTGAAGCACCTTTTCTATCAGGAAAGGAAGTTATAAATAACAAGCTTACTCTAAAGGCTCTTGGCGGCAAACCCATCTTTCTACTGATATTCAGCAACTTAACACAGGCAATGCTTTTCTGGGGAGTTACCTTATGGCTGCCAATGGCAGTTAAATCACTAGGTTTCACCGGCTTCAGCCAGGGACTAGGAAGTGCACTTCCATATATCACAGCAATTGTACTTGCAATCCCTGTTTCTTATATCAGTGATAAAACTGGAAGACGGTTATTATTTGCAACTCTCGGACTTATTGTACCCGGAACCCTTATGATTATGCTTCCAATGATCGATAATAATCTTATAAAGCTAATTGTGATTTCTATCGCACTTGGATATGGTGCAAGTCATTATACTGCAAACTTCTGGACCATTCTTCAGACAAATGTTGAACCAGCTGCTGTTGGCCCTGCAGCAGGTATTCTGAACGGAATATCTGCGGGTTTTGGCGGGACACTGGCTGGATTTATTGTTGGAATATTTCTGAAAAACAGCGGATCATATATGCCTGGTTTTATGATACTTGGACTCCTGATTATACTCGGAGGCATTTCAATGATATTCTATGGGAAATTCTCAGGGAAGAGGTCTGTATAGTCTTTTTCCCTTGACTTCTTCCTTACCTCAACACCGGCTTGTTTTTCATAAAATCTGATCACACCACCATGGTCATCGCCAGCTTTTCCATCTGCTTTTAGAGTCTGCATTATCTCCATGATTCCTTTGGTCAATGGGACAGCAACACTTAGTTCATCTGCTGTTTCCAGAGCATTCTTAAGATCCTTAATATGTAACCCTATCCTGAAACCCGGCTTGAAATTACCATCGAGGATCAAAGGCATCTTGGCATTCAGCACTGTACTACCAGCCAGTCCACCCCGTATTGCATTGAACACACTTTCAGCATCCACACCTGCTTTTTCTGCCAGCACCATTGCTTCCGACATTGCTGCAATATTAAGTGCAACAATTATCTGATTGGCCAGCTTTGTAATGTTTCCACTTCCGATCTCTCCTACCCTGACAACTGAGGAACCCATAGCCTTCAGAACGCCTTCCACTTTTTCAAAAGTTTTTAAGTCCCCGCCTGCCATAATCGACAAAGTACCTTCAATAGCCTTTGGCTCCCCTCCGCTTACAGGTGCATCAATCATTTCAACGCCTTTTTCCTTTACCTTCTTACATATTTCAATAGATACAGCAGGTGCAATGGAGCTCATATCTACTATGATAGTACCGGGTTGGATCCCTTTAAGAACTCCTTCTTTACCCAGAACAACCTCCTTTACATCGGGTGAATCAGGTAGCATTGTAATAACCATGTCGGATATTTCTGCTACGTGTTTTGGTGAAAGGCATCTTTCAGCACCTTTTTTTACCAGCTCTTCAACTGGTTCCGGCCTGATATCATATACAGCCAGTTTATGTCCTGCTTTAATAAGATTCAGGGCCATTGGTTTTCCCATAATCCCCAGCCCGATAAATCCGATTTTATTAAATTGATCTGCCATTGAAATATTATTTGATATAAGGTTTTCTACTTTAATATTCGCATCACTCTTTTTACAATTTCTTCTTCATTTAAATGATAATACCCAAGCAGTGATTCATAAGACAGGGCCGATTGTCCAAACTGATCATTTATTGCAATACATTCAATCGGGACAGACCATCCTTTCAGAATAAATGTGATGATGCTTCCAATTCCTCCGATTATAGAATGTTCTTCAACTGTGATTATTCCTTTCATCCCGGAGGAGAGATCTTTTACAGCATTTTCATTTACCGGTTTTAGGGAACTTACATTAACAACTCTTATCGAAATACCTTCTTTCTCAAGAGTTGTAGCCGCTTTCAAAGCCTCCCAAACCATATATCCATTCGCAAAAACCGTCAGGTCATTTCCTTGCCGGATTACTGATGGTATACCAATCAAAAATTTATCGGATTCAGAAGTCATATCCGGAATTTCGTTCCTGTTAAGGCGAATATAAACTGGTCCCTCATAATCAATAGCCGCTTCGATTGCCTTCTTTGTCTCATAACCATCGACCGGGGCCAGGACAGTCATATTCGGAAGGACTCTCATCAGCGCTATGTCTTCAATTCCCTGGTGAGTTGCGCCATCACTAAAGTCGGATAGTCCGCAGCTTGAACCCATGATCTTTACATTCACCTTTCCAATACATATGCTTTGCCGGATCTGATCATAAACCCTTCCGGTTGAAAAGACTGCAAATGAGTTTACAAAGGGGATCTTCCCTGAAATAGCTAAACCTGCTGCAGTAGAAACCATATTCTGTTCAGCAATACCCATTTCAAAATATCTTTCCGGGAATGCCTCCTGAAATAGAGAGGTCATTGTTGATTTTCCAAGGTCTGCCTCCAGCACAACAATTCTGTTATTACTGCTGCGAAGCTCAACAAGAGTTTTTCCATATACTATTCTGCAATTCTGTTTTCCCATAGAGTCAGGATCTTAGATTTTCAGCAATGCCAGAGCCTCCTGATATTGTTCCTTGTTCATTATCCCATTATGAAAAGCCGCTTTTCCCTCAGCAAATGGAATTCCCTTTCCCTTCACTGTGTGGGCGATAATAAGCGTTGGTTTTCCTGTATTTGAAGCAGCCTCTTCAAGAGCATTATCTATATCAGTAAAATTATGTCCATCAGCTTCAATAACAAGCCAGTTGTTTGCCAGCCATTTTTCTTTATGGGGATTTGAGTCGAATCTTTCAGTAATTGGGCCTGTCGCCATTACCTTGTTTTTATCAAGGATTGCAGTCAGATTATCAAGTTTATAGTATGAGGCAGCCATTGATGCTTCCCAGATCTGTCCTTCGTCAATCTCACCATCACCCATAACACAATATACCCGGTAATCCATTTTATCAAGCTTGCCGGCCAGTGCTATCCCGCATGCAATACTTAAACCCTGACCCAGGGATCCCGTATTTGCTTCAATACCCGGGACTTTCAACATATCCGGATGTCCCTGCAAAATAGAACCAAGTTGCTTAATGGTTGCTAGTTCTTCCTCCGGAAAATACCCGCATTCGCTTAAAACCGAGTAGAGTCCTAAAGCAGCATGTCCTTTACTTAAAATAAACCTGTCTCTCCCCGGCCATTTCGGATCTGAAGGCTTATGCCTCATCCTGTTGAAATACAATACAGTAAGAATGTCCGCAATAGAACATGATCCTCCCAGGTGGCCCGGATTATCAGGACCAATCATTGTTATAATCTTTCTTCTCAGGTTTCTGGATGTAAGTTCAAGATCCTTTATCTGTTTCTCACTGAGCGGCATTTCTGTTACGTAAGCTTATAAGTACAATATCATTAAAAATTAATCATGGCTTTCATCACACCATCTTTGTACCCGGCAACAAGATCAAAAGCACTGGCAACCTGGTCAAAACTATATGTATGAGTCACCATTTTTTCGGGCCTGATCTTACCACTTGAAATGAGTTCAAGTGTGGGATGAAGGGCTTCATTCTGTCTTCTTAAATTCTGAATAACCAGCTCTTTCTTTCTCATCTCTTCTGTACCAATTATCCAGTTTTCAAAAGATGGTACTCCAACAATAACAAGTTTTCCTCCCGGTTTCAGAAGCGTGAAAGCCTGGTCAAGTGCCTCCTGTTTACCGCAACATTCAAAAACCACATCAACCTGAAGAGTTTCTTCCTGAAGAATAGAACTTACAATATCCTCCTTATCCGGATTACCTGTCCAGTGAGCTCCCATTGATTTTGCAATTGCCAGTCTCTCATCAAGAAGATCTGTCATATAGACTCTTTCAGCCCCATAATGGTTTGCAGATAGCATTACACTGATACCTATCGGTCCGGACCCCAGTACTGCTATTCTGGTATTTTTCAATTTCCCTGCAAGCATTGTCGCGTATAGCCCAATGGACAAAGGCTCTGAAAGAGCAGCTTGTTCGAATGTGATTTTTTCACTAATCGGATAACAACTTGAAGATGGTATAATAATATATTCAGAGAGGCAGCCTTCGGCCTGGCCCGGGCAACCCATGAAAATTATGTTCCTGCAGGTATGAGGTCTGCCTGCCAGACACTGATCACATTTAAAACATGGCATAGAAGGATCAAAAGCAATTCTGTCTCCTTTTTTTACATTCCTTACACCTGCTCCAACCTTTTCCACTATCCCGGAACCTTCATGACCCAGAGTGAATGGGAAATTTACAATCTGATTTCCTATTCTTCCTTCCTTATAATAATGAATGTCGGAGCCACAAACACCAACAGATTTCATCTTTACAAGCACATCATCAGCCTTTTTTATCGCAGGATCAGGTTTTTCAACTATTTCTATTTTAAGCAGATCTGTCAGAACCATTGCTTTCATACTGAGAAATTATTTGTTTAGCATTATGAACTTCTTTCAGCCGGTAGTGATGCAATTTTTATAATTCTCCAACATTAACCGGTTGATATGGTCATTAAAAATAGAAAAAATAATGGTTTCAGCCCCTTTTCATGAAATAGTTGTATCCTGTTTTATTATTGAAACCAGAATCATTATCATGTTTTAATGTCATAGTTTGAACAATCTCTGATAAATTGTATCTTTCCAAACCATGAATCAGAAACATTTTCCTACTTATCCGGAATCGAGCAGGTTTTTGCCACTGCTGGTTATATTGTTTATTGGCAGCGGATGCGCCGCCTTAATTTATGAAGTTATCTGGCTGCAAATGCTACAGATGGTTATCGGCCTCACTTCAATATCACTGGGTGTATTGCTCGGAACATTTATGGGAGGCATGTGTCTGGGCAGTTTACTTCTTCCGCGTTTGATTTCAATAAAGCATCATCCTCTAAAGGTGTATGCTGTTCTTGAACTGTGTACCGGTCTGCTTGCACTTTTGATACTATTTGGAATGCCATTCATTGAGAATGTTTATTCCAGCATCACCGGGTACGGGTTATTCCAGAGTGTATTGCTGAGATCAGTTATTGCAGCCATCTGCCTTCTTCCACCAACGATTCTCATGGGTGCTACCCTTCCTGCAATCTCAAGACTTGTTGAATCCACGCCAAAGGGTGTATCATGGATGGGGTTCTTTTATGGCGGAAATATTTTTGGTGCTGTTGCAGGATGCCTTCTGGCCGGTTTCTACCTGTTGCGTGTGTTTGATATTGCTATTGCGACTTATGTTGCTTTTTTCATTAATATAACTGTTGCAGCTGGCGCAATCATGATCGCACGTTTTGCTTCACACAAATATGATCTGACAGATAATGAACCAGATAAAATAGATCCTGCAACTTTAAAAGTTGTATATATTGCCATCGCTTTATCAGGCATGGCTGCACTTGGAGGTGAAGTGATCTGGACCCGTCTGTTGTCAATAATGCTGGTATCAACTGTTTATACTTTCTCGATAATACTTGCGGCATTTCTTACAGGACTTGGAATAGGGAGCGGGGCAGGCGCTTTAATAAGCCGTAATACAAGAATTCCGGGTTTATACCTGGGTATTTGTCAGTTACTATTGATCCTTGCAATAGCATGGACATCATATCATATAACTCATACTTTACCTGATCAGCCTTTGGATCCGGAAATATATTCTAATCCGTGGTTCATGTTTCAGCTCGATCTGGCAGGTTCAGCACTTGCTGTTCTTCCACCGGCCATTCTGTGGGGAGCCAGTTTCCCTTTAGCTCTGGCAGCAATGGCCTCTCATGGGCAGGATCCGGGCAGGATGGTCGGCAGAGTTTACGCTTCCAACACCATCGGGGCAATCATTGGTTCTCTGGCATTTAGTATGTTTGGAATACCTGTTCTTGGTACTGCGATTTCACAGAAGGTACTTGTTTTAATCTCCGGGGTGGCAGCAATATTAATGTTTTCCCAGACTTTGCCGCTGTACAAATTTAGAGAAACAGCGTTGAGTAAAAAGATTAAACCTCTGTTCACAATACGTTTTGCCATAGTAAGTGCAGGGATTGTATTTCTAATAGTTATGATTATCAGAAATATCACAACAGTTCCATGGTACTCTGTTGCCTACGGTAGATATATGAGCAATTACAATTATCTGCAGGCTCTAAATGTCAACTCGTCAGAGCCAATGGATCTATCTGTAACTCCGTTATATGTAGGAGAAGGACTAAACGGAACTGTGGCAGTAACGCAGCTCAATACGGGGGAACGACAATTTCATTCCGTGGGAAAGGTCCAGGCGTCTACAGATTACCGCGATATGAGATTACAGAGGATGCTGGGACATATCAGCAGTCTTCTTACCGATAATCTGCAATCTGTACTTGTTGTTGGATGCGGAGCCGGTATAACAGCAGGAAGCTTCGTTACATATCCCGATGTAAAAAAAATTGTGATCTGTGATATTGAATCCCTAGTGCCCAGAATAATAGCGCCAATGTTCTCAGATGAGAATTATGGCATAGCGGATGGGATAATCAAAGAAAATCCACACACTGTAAATGGGAAAGAGGTTCGGTTTGAAAATGACGACGGGCGGCACTATTTAAGCACTTCTTCTGCAAAGTTCGATATCATTTCGTCTGACCCGATCGATCCCTGGGCAAAAGGTGCAGCAGCACTATATTCAGTTGAGTTTTTTACAATTTGCAAAAACCATCTCAACCCGGGCGGGGCAGTGTCGCTCTGGGTACCCTTATATGAAAACTCTAACGAATCTGTCAAAAGCATGATAAGTACCTTTTTCAAGGTTTTTCCGGATGGTATTATTTGGAGCAATGATAACAACGGGAAGGGCTACGACCTTGTACTTTTCGGTCAGGTTGGACCTGCTCATATTGATATTGAAAAACTGGAAAAGAGGTTTAATAATAAAGATTACAGGATGGTAAGACAATCACTTGCAGATGTCGGTTTTTATCATCTGGAGAATCTATTAGGTACTTATGCCGGCCGGGCAAGTGATTTGAAGGACTGGATGGAAGATGCTCAGATCAACACTGATAAAAATCTTAGGTTATCCTATCTTTCGGGCATGGCAGTCAACGCCTATCAGGCGACAAGTATCTTCGAAGGAATTTGTAAATACTACAAGTTTCCGGCAGACCTGTTTTATGGCTCCGAACAGAAGCTTGAATCGCTTGAGGTTGCTATCAATAAAAAACTGAGGTAGAACAACAGGTAAAAGATACTTAGATGATCATTTCTGGCAGAAAAGATTTACGATCAGTGCCTTTGATTTCTATTAAAATATTACAGGACCCCAGTCAATTTAAATGTGATGTTGTGCAGAATAAGAGATTAGAGATCGGGGATATAGAAAAAGCAAAAATCCATAAACCACAAAGTTCACGAAGGAATTACACAAAGATCGCAAAGTAAATATAAACAGCAGCTTAGCTTTGTGTACTTTGTATAGAACTTAGTGTTATTTGTGGTTAAATGGACTTTTTCTATAGCTCCAGGTTTTACCCAATATCTGCACAACACTTCATTTAATTTGATGTAAATACCAGAAAATGTTCAGTATAGAAATCAAACGTTTTAGTAGTAACTTTGTAACCATAAACATCAAAACCCGATAAAAGATGAAAAGAATTATATTATTGATAATATCTGTTATACTTTTTCAGATGATATCCTCAGCTCAGTCAACAGGCCCGCAGATTGAGGGTAAAGAAGTATTTAAAAATGATGATGTTGTTTTCCATAAGATTGATGAGAATACATGGATTGGCACAGGGCATCTGGTCTATAACGAGAGTATCTATCTGGTTGAAGGAAATAACAAAGCTGTCCTGATTGATGCAGGAACCAGGATAAAGAACCTTGATAAAATCGTGTCCTCCCTGACTAAAAAACCTGTTATGCTGGTTGGCACTCATGTACACGGTGATCACATGGGTGGAATTGATAACTTTCCTGAATTATATATTAATCCGGGAGATACAGTCCTTATCCGGCAAACGATACCCAATTATAAGGGCAAAGTGAAATTCTTAAAAGATGGTGAATTCATTGATCTTGGAGGAAGAAAACTGGAAGTAGTCTTTACACCCGCACATACACCTGGTTCCACCACATTTATCGACAGAGAGGCCGGTTACGGGTTCAGTGGTGATTCATTCGGGTCAGGCAATCTACTTCTCACTATGACTTTTTCAACACTTATTGCTACCTGTGAGAAAACAAGTGCGATCATGGCGAAATATGGGATTAAGTATCTTTATCCCGGCCACTATTCCGGTCAGAATAAGGAAACGAAGAAGAGAGTCGATGACATGATAACTCTAAGTAAAGATGTTTTATCAGGTAAAGTGAAAGGGACAGATAACCCGACAGGTCAGATGGGACTTAACCTTCTCGTTAATTATTACGGCGTTAAAATAAACTACACTGAGAATTCTCTAAAATAAAGCTCAAGGATACTTACATACAATATCTCTCCCGGAAAATGGTGTATAGAGGAACCTCTTCATTATTTTCCATGATGACAACCAGGATATCTTTGCTCCAATAGTTTTGTCATTTTCCAGGAAATCCTGGCATCTCTATTTACTCATCAGTTCCACGGAATTGGTTTAAGGAATCTCATGAGTAAACATTTCATCAAATGAACATAATACATTAACAGTTGTTTCTGTCAAAATTATCTCTCACCATATTCAGATTCAGAGAATGGTTTATTATGGTCATTATTAATTTTTGAAAGCCGGGATAAAAAATATTTACAAATACATTTTTGTTATGAAAAAAGCTTTTTTAATACTAGCATCTGTTCTCCTTATTTCCAGCACTTCTTTTTCGCAGGGCCTTTATATAAGGGTAGGTGGCGGATACGGTCTCCCGATAGGGACAGCCTCAATAGGTGAAAAATTAACTTATAGTCAGGTAACTACCACAACCACAAGTTATACTAATTCAACGAAGAATGTAAAAGCTTCATATGGGGCAGGTGGTGACTTCAATCTGGGTTTAGGTTATAAATATAATGACGTCATAACTTTTGACCTGGGAATCGAATATCTCAAGAGCAACAAATTTGAAACTTACAATAAACGAAGTTATATCGGGACAGGTTTGCCAGGAATAGATAATCATATAACAACCACCTCTGCAAAGGCATTCCTTTTCAATCCGTCTGTAATCTTCAAGGGAGGATTCTGGAATGGCGCACCTTATGCTAAATTCGGGTTTATTCTGGGTATACCTACAATAACAAAAGATGAATCTTCATTTGATAATACTGACGGCACAAGTGCCTGGGCCCAGACCTGGAAATATAATAAAGGTATTGCTTTCGGATATCAAAGTGCTGTTGGTATGAACTGGAAGTTATCAGATAAAATGGACCTGTTTTCCGAAGTTGATTTTGTCAGTATGACATATTATGCCAAAGAAGGCAATCTGAAAAAATATGTCACATCTAATGATGGTATCACATGGAAAGATATTTTGCCAAATACAGTTCTGAGTCAAAGACAAATAGTATATAAAAATTCCTTTGATCCCAACCTTTATAATGACGGTACTAAACCGACTGTTGCAATGAAGGAATCAACCCCGTTCAGTTCAATTTCACTACAGGTTGGAATAAAGTACATGTTTGGGATAAAAAAGGACTAATAAACACCTGATTTTCCGTAATTGCAATAATCGTAATATCATAAGAATTCTCTTCGCTCCTTTATTTTTTAAGCAGGTAGTTATATACTTTGAAAAAATAGTCAATATGTCATTATGGCAGTGTATTAATAAACATATACGCCATATTGACATGTTTAAGTTTAAGGCTTCTATTTATTAAATGCCTATATATCAATAGTTTATTAAATATACCTATTATAGATTTTGTAGTGGCATCTGATTTGAAAATAACCTGGTCAAAAAACTCAATGTTTAACTAAAGAATTGAGGACAAGACTATGACACTAATGAGATTTTCAAATCAGCATCCATTGTTCGACCGTTTTTTTGAGAACGATTTGTTTGACTGGTCGAACCGGAATTATTCAAATACAAGTACTACTCTACCCTCGGTCAACATTAAAGAAAGCATTGAAGATTTCGAGGTAGAGGTGGCAGCTCCGGGTTTCAGTAAAAATGATTTTAAAGTTCAACTAAACCATGATCTTCTTACTATTTCATCAGAGAAACAGATTGAAAATGAGACAAAAGAAGGTCAGCAATTTTCTCTTCGTGAATTCAGTTATCAGTCCTTCAGCCGTTCATTTACATTACCAAACTCGGCTGATAGTGAGAAAATCAGGGCAAAATACGAAGATGGAATCCTGCGGATAATAATTCCTAAAAAAGAGGAAGCAAAACCTAAACCAGCAAGACAGATTGCCATTGCATAAGGGAAGATCTGGCTGGCGAAATAAACCAGCCAGATTATATAAACTACTTTTTGTTTAACCATTAAACCATTAGAGTATGATACGCACTGAATGTATTGCCATTGCACTATCAGTTACTTTAATAAGCTGCAATGGGCAAACAACGAAACTTAATGAGGAAAGCGCTAATAACACTATGAATCCTCAAACAAGTATTAAAGTAGATAAGAAGTATGACAGTAAGGGAAACCTGATAACATATGATTCATCCTATTCCTATTATTATTCCAATGTGAAGGACAATGCTAATCTGAAGGATAGTATCTTAAAAAACTTCAAGAATCATTTTAACAGGAATTATTCCTTTTCTACCAATCCCTATTTCAATGATTTCTTCTTCCAGGATTCTTTGTTGAAATATGATTTTTACAGAAAGGATTTTTTTATGAACAGGTTCAGGAATAATATGAGGATGATGGACAGTCTCTTCTGGGGAATGGATTCGCTTAAGAACAGTTTCTTCAATAAACAGTTTATGGTTCCGGGACCGATAAAAGTACCAAAGACAAAATAATAACTAAATATTATCCGGCATGGTTAAAATCGTTTATTGGTTTGATCTGAATCAGGGAAGCAACTTAGCTTCTCTGATTCAACTATATAATGTTCTGATAATTTCATTTTCATAATATTTACTTTAAATTAGAATCAGGCAGATAATGGAAATAATGTCAAAAGAACTTATCTTTCTCATATCAGGTATTCTATCAGGGGGTCTGATTTCCTGGTTTATTATGAAGCAGAAAGCATCTGCTTTTAAGGAATCAACCGACAGGCAAATAACCAGGTTTGAAAAGGAGGCTGATCTGATGAAAGAAAATATCTCAACAAAGGAAAAACGTATTAATACTCTTACTGCTTCAGTTTCTGAGAAAGATGCTGACATTCGTAACCTCAGAGAAAAAATTGATGAGCAAAAAGAGGATTTGGAAAGAATGAATGAAAGGTTGAAAGCTGAATTTAAAAATCTTGCCAACGAGATACTTGATGAAAAAAACAGAATGACCCAGATAAAAGGAGACATTGAATGAAAAGAGTTACTTTCTTACTTTAATTGTTATTTAAATAGTTTTGTGGCCGGAATTATTTCTCTGTTTAATTAAGCAGAATTTTTCTTAGGTATTATTTATCTTTTTCAGCAGGATTTGTTTGTACCTTGTGCAGGCATTCAAGATAATAAATGCAATAGTCTAGATATTGTTTTCCATTGAAGCAATGGTTTTGAAGCTTGCCTCAAATAATAAATAGAATAATAATGAACGATTATATCGTACGGTTTTCCCTATCTATCTTTACTATACTTATTACATGCAATGCTTTCTCTCAGAATGAAAACAGAGAAAGCAAAATAGATAGTCTCAATAAAGAAATAAAAAGCAAAAATGGAATCGACAAAATTTCTCCTCAACTTGACCTTGCCCTTTTGTTCCTGAACTCTGATAAAGAGCGAGCGAAATATCTGGCCGATTCAGCACTGTTGGCAGCCAATACCACAAATGATAGTAAACTTAAAATGAGGGCAAACTACGTTCAGGGAAGAGTAAACGAGGTATTGAACAATCAGGATCTTTCTATAGCTAATTACGAAACTGCCTTAATTTTTGCAGACGCTACTGCTGATAATTGGAACAAAGGGGAAATTCTTTATCGCCTGGGTACTCTTAAAGCTCACAGTAGTGATGCAATAAATGCGCTTAAGTATTTAAATGCCTCAATACAAGCCTGTCGATTATCGAACAATTTCAAAGTACTGGGCTCCTCCTACTCCTCTATGGGTACTTTATTCAGGGTTAACGGGCTATATGACAGGGCAATAGAGTATATTATTAACTCCAGGCTTAATTATGAAAAAGCCGGAATGGAGGAGGGCAGTGCCTGGGCTGCATATATATTAGGACGGATATACGCTGATCTCAAAATCCCCCAAAAGGCTCTGGGTTATTTCCAGGAGGCACTTGGAATTTATATCAAACAAGCTTCCAATAATGGAAATGAAGAAGGAGTTGCGATTTGCTATGAGCAGATTGGATTGCTGAAATTAGAATCGGGCAATTATAAAGAAGCACGTAATTACATTGATAACTCTCTAAAAATCTATACTGCAATTAAATCAGATTTCGGAATATCGAACTCTCATAAAAACCTGGGCATGATTGCATATGCTACGGGAGATTTTAAATTGGCAGAAACATATTTACAAGAGTCCCTGAAAGAAAAAGAAAAAATCAGTGACTTGCTAAGTATCCCGACAATATATGAGTACCTGGGTTTATGCTACATCGGAAAGGGCAATTGGAAAGAAGGTTTTAAAAATTTACAGCGGGGATTGGATCTGGCTATAACTAACAACCAAAAGAAAATCCAGTTAAACATTTATTCAGAGTTGTTCAAAGCTTATCGGAAAATCAATGATCCTGAAAATGCAATTAAATGTCAGAGAAAGCAAATTGAGATTCAGGATTCCATTTTGCTGGGTGCTGCAAATATTAAAATTGAGCAGTTACAAACGATTTATGAAGTTGATAAACAAAACAGTCAGATTGCGGAGCTGGAAAGACAAAACGAAATTAATTCCCTTAAGATCAAGCAACACACGGTATCACAATTAATAATGATCATTGGAATCCTGATAGCATTAATATTCTCAATAACAATATATCTGTTTTATAATAAAATCAGGAATAAGAACCACAAGCTCAGGGAAACAAATGCCGCAAAAGATAAGTTTTTTGCCATCATAGCACATGATTTACGTGGACCCGCAGGGAACCTTGCTTCCTTTCTGGAACATCTCAATGATGTGTACAATGAACTCAGTCCGGAAGAATTTAAATCAATTTTAGTAACACTCCATAAATCAGCAGATAATCTAAGTGTACTACTTGAAAATCTTCTTTTATGGGCTCAATCACAATTAAACAAAATCCAAATCAACCAGGCTAAGTTAGAACTGACCGACGTTCTCCAGACTACAATAAAAGGAATAAAGCAAAGTGCCGATGCCAAGCAGATTGGAATCAGGCTGGAATTAAGAGAACAAATTTTTGTTTTAGCCGACCTCAATATGGTTCAGACAATATTGAGGAATATTCTCAGCAACGCTATTAAATTTACACCCAGGGGTGGTTCGATATTGATCAATTATGGCGATTACAATAAGAAAAATGCCTTTATCAGTATTAAGGATAATGGCGTTGGAATTGAAAAACCTGCTCTCGCAAAGATCTTTGATTTATCCTATACACTTCATACCCCCGGTACTGAAAATGAGAAAAGTACGGGTTTAGGATTAATTCTCGTCAAAGATTTCATTGAGAAGAACAATGGAACGATCACGATAGAAAGCCAAAAAGGAAAAGGCACCACTGTCAGATTCACCTTGCCTGGAGCTCAAAGAGACTAGATTGGATTAGCAAATTATCCCGGAACACAAAATTAAGCCTGATAACTGACTGCCTTTTTCACTACACTACTAAAATATTTATTTTAAATTCTACTTTGACACATTAGAAAAATCATATTGACAGGTAATTTGTCATTGTGGAATTAATGCAAACTAATATTTGAAATAGAAGTCAAAAGCTATCTTTGACCAGGATTCCATTCCATTATAAAAATCAGCTAATTCTGATTTATCTATCCAATTTGCAGTCATTTTATCTATTTCATTTATAGAGAGATCCTTGTTTGATACATGGATGTTATACAGAAGTCCGATATGAACCCTTCCAACAGGAATTGTGTCATCATTAATAAAGCCTATAAATTCAATATCCTCTATCAAACATCCATTTTGTAATCTGACCTCCTCAAATAATTCCCTTCTTAATTCATCAATCAGATATTGTTCTTTCGGTTCAATAAAGCTGCCAGGGTTCATATGACCGCCGACTCCTAAAGAATACTTATTGTGTAATCGTTTTTCTGTCTGCACGGATGCCCTCCTGAATAAATAGAATGAATTATCATTTGAGATTATTGCATATGGAATTATTTGTTTGAAAGATGGGTCCTCTTCCAATTCAGATCTTCTTAGAAAAAGACCATTTTCAACAATGCTCTTTAATACTTCACTATATCCCTTTATTAAGTCCTTTCTCTTATAAGGCAATAACTTCCAGAGCCTTTCAGTTGGGAAAGCAAATACTTTCTCCTCCATACTATCCCTCCTTTAAGTTATGTTAAGTGAAAAGGCGTAATGGTGTAAAGGTATAAAGACATATTGGCGTAGTGCCGTAAGGCCATAAGGGTTAAAAGGTGATTCAACCAATAAATCCGCAACCGAGCCTGAGGCGATCTCGGCGAAGCCAATCCGCAATTCCCATCAAACCGCCATACTCCTTCTGATCGCCGGATGAGGATTATAATCCTGTACAACAAAATCATCTATTGTAAGCTGATCAAAGGGTTTCTTTGAAATATGTAATTTTGGTAGTGGCTTTGGTTCTCTTGATAATTGTTCAAGAATCGCAGTCACATGATCATATTTTTCTTCATTGCCGTCACCAGGAGCATTTTTATTTATCCACTCCACAACTTCCAGATATTCCTCCCGGGCAGAAACATTCCTGATTCTTTTTTGAAGTTCTTTGAAATTATCTCTGTGCCAAAGAGTTCTCTTCCCAATGCTGGCGTAAAAATGTGAATCCCCAAAAGTATGAATAAAAGTCTTAGGCACCATCCCTGCTTCCTGTGCAATTACCTGGGTAAGAGCAGCATAACTGGCAATATTAAAAGGAACACCAAGAAACTGATCGCAGCTTCTCTGGTAGAGCTGCAGCTCCAGCTCTCCATCTTCATTAGCAGTGGCCTGATATAAAACATGACAGGGAGGCAACGACATTTTTGGAGTGTCTCCTGGATTCCAGGAATCAACAACGTGCTTTTTCCCGGTCGGTTTCTTTCGCAGACCATCGATCAGTTCTCTGAATTGATCTATTTCAACAAAACTCCCTTTGTCATGATCAAAATATTCCCATCTTCTCCATTGTTTCCCATAAATTGGTCCGGCATCACCCCATCTTTGTGCAAACCCTGGATCTTCTTTAATTCTCTGACCGTATTCTTCCATTGCTTTGTCCCAGTCAGGAGAATACTTTGCAATACTTTCGGGAAAAATTCCCTCTTTTTTCATCCCGGGAAGATTGGCTTGAAAAGCATCAGGGCGCCAAACAGGTGCATTATTGTCTTCAAGGTATTTAATATTCGTATCTCCTCTGAGGAACCAAATTGTTTCATGGAACATAGATCTTGTAGCCATCTTTTTGGTGGTCAATAATGGATACCCTTCTCTGAGATCATATACGTTCTGATATCCAAATAATGAGATAATCCCTGACTCTTTGCTCCCTCCCTTAAAATTTGAACGACTAGAGGTTAAGATTGCTTTTGCATGATCAAGATATTGTTGCGCCATTTCCTTATATGTTTAAAATCAATACTATTAATTTGGATAATAACAGGCAGGTTATTATTTATAAAATCCCATCAAAAAAGGTCATAGAATATTTGTCTAAAAATAGCCATAATTCCTGTTTGTTATCGGAATCCCATTTATACTGTACATAAAATTATTAACAAAGGAGGTTAATAATTAATCCTTTTCAATTTCGTCAAATGAAGCTATCCATTCACTTATAGTCGAATCCCTGGCTGTAATTTTATATGTCATATTTTCTTCTGCATATCCATTTGGGAAAGCAGATTATTTCGTTCGTTTTTAAAATGAGAGCGCACAGGTATTCCTGCTATTACCAATATAATAATGCTTATTACTGAAGTTATAAGAACACCTTTCCTGATTCCTTCATCCTTAGTCTTCTTTAAGATATCGTTTTTAATCCGGTCATTTTTGAAGACCCCTTCATTTCCATTTGCAGGGTTGGTTTTGCAACTTTCTTCTGTTGTCATGTTAATTCCTCCCGGTTATTTGTTTCTACTATATAATTCAATGTTGAGAATAGTAATCCTTCCCATTTTTCAAGGGTGCAAAAGGGTCAATAATCTATATCTTATGCTGTTTAAAATAAATTTAAAGGTAGGGCTATAATGAAGGTCAGGGCTTACATAATTATCTGAAAAAGTTACAATATCACATACATTTATTTCCTGATAATTGAAACCATTCGACAAGTCTTCTTTGATTTATAGGTCCCGAAATTAAGTCCGGTATTAAAAAATTATTTATATTTGTTATATGGTTTTGCTAAAGAAACAAAAAATCAATTACTTAGGGCTGTCTTTATTCTCAGTCCTATTCTTCTTTTTTACATTTTCTTTCTGTGAGATCTTAATTACATCTCCAATAAAAACCTATCATCACGGACTAACATCATTCTCTTCCAATACTATCGTAATAAACAAAATTCAACAACCTTACTATTATAAAAACTGGTTGCCGCAATTTGATAATTCGAATTTCAAGGTTATCACTAAGCATATCAAATTATTAACAAACAATCGGATAATACTTCAAAAGATTAGTTCTTTCCAAAAAACTGAATTATCTATCATACCTGTTAAACCTCCTGGATTTTATTATCAATTCTATCTTCGGGATACAGAAGACCTGCCAGTTTTAAGTTAATTACCTCTCCATTAGGTATTTTCCTTCCTCTTCGAGGGAAGTGATTTTTTTTAACTTAAAATTTAAAATTATGAAAACATATTTTCTTATCGTTGCTATCATTTCTTTAGCATTCTCTTTCATGGGATGTAAAATGAAAGATAACTTTGATTATAAAGCCACCATTGTTCCACTATCAAAAAGTTCTGTCAGACTAATTGATATGAATTCAACTGCTGAGATAATAATTAAGCGGCTGAAGTACTCCACTGGAATCCAAAATGAAGACATGAAACTTGATGTTTCAGAGAATCAGATTTCATTAACACTATCCAAAACTGACACCGGTAAAATTCTCTCTATTAAGAAAACAATTACTGGATACGCCAGGCTGGAATTCTGGGAAACATACGAGAATTCGGAAATTACCGGATATCTGACAAAAGCAAACAATCTGCTAAAAGAAATGAAGGTTGTTCCTGAGGTAAAAAATTCTGTTATCCAGGATGTATCTGTCTCTCAGAATCCATTGTTTGGAGTATTAAGACCAATGGTTACAGAGAAGGGAGATCCACTTCCTTCATGTCTTATAGGGCTTGCAAGCGCAACTGATACGGCAATAGTTGACAGATATTTGCAAATCCCACAGGTAAGAGATTTATTCCCTCGTGATATTAAGTTCTTATGGAGCCATAATCCTTATAAACAAGGCACAACACAAGGATTATATGAACTTCACGCAATAAAAGTGACATCTCAGGATGGGAAAGCTCCTCTAGACGGGAGTGCAATCGCTTCTGCCAAGGCAGTTCCTGGAAAATCCGGCACTGATATGAAGATCGACCTGACAATGACTGCTGAAGGATCAATAAAGTGGGCCAAAATAACACGTGAAAATATTAAACGCTGCATTGCAGTAGTTCTTAATGGCTATGTAAGATCCTACCCAAGGGTACAGACGGAAATTACGGGGAGAAATACCGAAATTACCGGAAATTTTACTAGAGAAGAAGCGAACGACCTGGTAAATATATTCAAATCAGGTGAATTGCCTTTTGAACTTAAAATCGAAAAGGATCAAATAATAAAAAACCAGTAATTTCTTCCCTTTTCATGATGGAACCAGCATAAATATTAAAATAAGCTGGACATGTAGTTGATCTCATATTGTACAATTCGACTTCAGTTCCGACAACTGAAAATTCAAGACCCCTGCAAGCAATTGACTTACAGGGGTCTGTGTTCTGAGATTGTGGTATCATGATAATTTGGTCCAGGAGATAATGTTTTATATTGGGGATGACAGTTACACTGTCCGGAAAAATCTGCTAAGTTTTTGTGGGTTCCCTTAATAAAAAAAGATATTTTTAATCTTTTTTTAAACATGGATAAACGGAAAAATAATGCCTGCTGTTACTGATATGCCCAGGGTCTGTTTAACCTTTTTATTCAGGATAACTCTCATTATATTCTTTTTGGCTCCCGTATCAGAAGCGCAGGCCCAGCTGACAAATAATGGCAATGATGATGTATATGGCTTTGATCCAATGTTATATAATGGCAGATACTATACATTTTTTTCACCATTGAATGCCAGGGGTAATCAATTTTTAAATGATCGTCAGTTTGAATCCGGGACAGTTACTCTTCGTGGAAGGACCTATTCTGATCTCTCGTTGAACTATGATATTTACAACCAGCAATTATTACTGAAATATTCTGAGGACCAAGGCATTACAAAAGTGATTATAATTTCGGATGCCTGGCTTGAAAGTTTCTCTATTGAGGACAGAAATTTCAGAATATTACAGGTTTCGGAAAATGAAAAGCGTATCTGCCAGAAAATCGGTACGGGTCGAACCAGTATATTGTATTTCTGGAAGAAATCCATGCAGGTAACCAATGTTGTTGATGGTACAACAATGTCATTTTCCAAACCTTCCAGGGAAATGAACCTGTTGATTAAAGGAAAGATCGTCAGATACCGAAATAACAGAAGCTTTATAAACCTTTTCGAGTCTGAAGACAAAGAAAATATCAGGAAATATTTCCGCACTCACCGGATCAATGTAAAAAATTCCAGTGACAGGATAATAGAGGATCTCATCACTTATTGTAATACATTTAACGAGAAATGAAATCCGCCTTAGTCTTCATATGGTTTGTTTTTTCTGGCTCTTCATTTCAGACCCATGGACCTGATAAAATAATTTCCTGTCACTTCACTAATACCTCGTTTACAGAATTCTATAATGACATTTTGCATAAGACAGGTGTAAAAATATATTATAAGGATACATGGGTAAATAACCTTCAAGTAAATCTCGACTCAGACAGTATTTCGGTATTATCAGCTGTAAAACGGGTAATTGAGGGTTCGGGTTTGGAATTATCTGTAAAGCATAACGATCTTGTTTTGCTTCCGGGAAAGAAACTTCTAACCGACCTCCCATTTTTTGAACAAATTGCCAGCCAGAATCCTCCGGCCGGAAAAGAAACACAGGCTTTATCAGAAGCTGAGGCACGCTATATTACTGGTCGGAAACCTGGTGTTATCGAGACTATTACAATAGGAAAGCAGGGTATGAATTTCGGTAATGCAAGAGTGAAAGTATCAGGAAAGGTATCAGATGACGAAACCGGAGAACCTGTAAACTATGCTTCAATATATATTACCGAAACAAAAAACGGTGTGGTCTCTGACCTGGCTGGATTTTTCATGCTTGCGCTTTCTCCGGGTAAGTATAATGTTGAGATCCATTGTATGGGTTATGAAACAGAAAATTACCTTCTTGAAGTGCTTTCTGCAGGCAGTTTTGATATGCGAATGAGGAAAAAAGCAATGCAGATCAACGAAGTTGTTGTAAGCGGAGAGCGTCAGTCAGATATCCGTAACAAAGATCCGGGACTTGACAAGATATCAATAAGAGCGATCAGGTCGTTACCAATGATGATGGGAGAACGTGATATTCTGAAAGTCTCCGGGACACTTCCAGGAATTGTAAGTATCGGCGAAGGAAGCGCCGGTCTGAATGTCCGCGGTGGCGGATATGATCAGAATGCCTTTTATATAAACAGTATTCCTGTTTATAACACTTCTCATATGTTCGGATTCTTCCCATCCTTTAATTCAGACATCGTAAAAGATTTTTCAATATATAAGGGACATATTCCAGCCGAATATGGTGGCAGGCTTGCTTCGGTTTTTAATATAACCACCCGGCAGGGTAACAGGAAACGATTTAACGCTAAAGGCAGTTTAAGCCCTGTAATTGGCAACTTAGTACTTGAAGGTCCACTGAAAAAAGATAAGGCTTCTTTCCTGCTTAGTTCCCGTACCTCTTATTCCGATTGGCTGCTTTCGATGGTAAAAGATACTTTAATTAAAGCCAGCAGTACAAATTTTAATGATTTTTCCGGGGGTATAAACTTTGATTTGAAAAAGACTCAGACTTCACTTTTCGTCTATAACAGTCATGATCATTTCAGGCTTTCGACTATCAACACCTATGATTATTCGAATTCAGGTGCTTCTATGACAGTCAGACACACTTTTAAAGAATCTTTGCGGGGTGAATTCAACCTGGTCGGTTCGAGATATAACTTTTCGACAGTTGATAATCTGCAATTCACATCAGCGTA
This sequence comes from Bacteroidales bacterium, assembly GCA_023251395.1. GTDB lineage: Bacteria > Bacteroidota > Bacteroidia > Bacteroidales > VadinHA17 > LD21. The sequence goes on along the minus strand of JAHEYW010000017.1, from coordinate 1,506 downwards.
CAAATACTCATATGAATTGGACCATTTCGAGCTGCGTGCAAAATTAAAACAACGTATAAATGAAAAGAATTCGTTAGAATATGGCGCTGACTTCGTTTGGTATAACCTTGACCGGGGAACGGTTCTCCCTTTTGGTGAAAGGTCATTAAAAAGTAAATTAAAACTTGGAGAAGAAAGGGGAGCTGAAAATTCATTATTTATTTCAGACTCTTATGATATAACGACCAGGTTGAATTTAAACATTGGTTTCAGATATACTCTGTTTTCACCGGTTGGACCTTCTAAGGTATTCACTTATCGACAAGGGGAACCACTTGACATACTATATATACAAGATACTCTGAGCTTTGGCAAACATGAACCAGTCAGGTTGTTCCATGAGCCTGATCTAAGGCTGGCATTAAATTTCCAAACTGATGAAAATGGATCTGTTAAGCTTGCTTTTAACCAGATGCATCAGAACCTGTTCATGCTTAACACCAATATAAGTCTCGCACCAAATACACAATGGAAGCTTGCTGATTATCATCTTAAACCATCTCAGAATAATCAGATTTCACTGGGAGTATTCCGATCCCTTATTAAAAACGGTTTGGAAACTTCCCTGGAGATTTTTTACAAAAAGACCTCTAATTACCCTGAATTTAAGGATGGGGCAGATTTCATGCAGAACCCTCTGGTTGAGGCTTCAGTATTGCAGGGAGAACAAAAAGCTTATGGCGTTGAATTTAATCTCAAACGGAGCGGTCGAAAATTAGAGGGGTGGTTGTCGTATACATTTTCGAGATCATTTATTAAGGTCGATGGCGAGCATGCCTGGGATAAAATAAATAATGGAATGGCTTTCCCGGCAAACTATGATATTCCGCATTCATTAAATATGGTCATGAATTACAGCTTTTCCAGACGCATTATCCTGTCATCAATTGTGACATACCAGACAGGCAGGCCAACAACCTATCCCGAATCAGCATTCTTCATTCAGGGTGTACCGTATCTCGATTACTCTAAACGTAATTCATACAGGATACCATATTATCTAAGAACAGACCTGGCGCTCACGCTTGAGGGTAATCTGAAAAAAAACAAATTGATACACAGTTCTCTGATAATGAACGTATATAACATCAGCGGTCGCCGTAATCCGAACTCGGTTTACTTTGTCTCTGAAAACGGAAGAATAAACAGCTATATGTATTCCGTTATTGGCGTTCCAATCTTCACGGTAACATGGATCTTTAAACTAGGTAATTATGCTTCGGATTAAAATTATAGTAATATTCTGGGTGTTTATCATTATCATTCATTCGTGTATAATACCTTATGAGCCAGCTATCCCGACGAAGACAATGAATAAATATGTTGTTTCAGGGGGTGTAACCGATAATAATGAAATTCAGACAGTATCAGTATCCAAAGCCTCCAATGTCAGAGATCCTGAGTACAATAAGGTTACAGGCTGTTATATTCGCATTTTTGACGATAAAGGAAATCAATATGAAATGA
>JAHEYW010000016.1 GCA_023251395.1 Bacteroidales bacterium | reverse complement strand
AAAAGTTCTTTACTTTTATCTTTTTACTTTTATCTTTTATCTTGTTTTCGCCCAGATGGTGGAATTGGTAGACACGCTACTTTGAGGGGGTAGTGCCGGTTACGGTGTGCAAGTTCGAGTCTTGTTCTGGGCACCAAAAAAACCAGATTGAATTTCAGTCTGGTTTTTTTATTTAAGCTAAATTTCAGCGCACGACTGAATTAGCCAAATCCTCCCTTTTATCTTTTGTCTTCAATTGAGTCATAAATAGCCTGAAGAATACTGGTACGGATATTCATTGTCGACAGCAGGCTATTGTTCCTTGTGGGATATACCCTGTTACAGAAAAAGACATAACTGATCTCTGCTTTCGGATCAACCCAGACAAATGTGCCGGTAAATCCTGAATGCCCGAAGCTCTCAGGAGAGGCACCTTTAGTGGGGTAAATATCTTCTGGTTTTACAGTTGGGTCAAGTAATGCCGGTTTATCGAAACCTAGTCCTCTGTAGTTTTTGTTCTCAGGGAATTGAATCCTGGTATATTCTTCAAGTACTTTACTGCTGATAAGCTGTTCACCGCCATAATTGCCCATTCTCCTGTAAAGCTCCATCAGCTTCATTTCATCATTAGCCGTTGCAAACAGACCTGCATGTCCGGATATACCACCCAGCATCGCTGCCCCTTCATCGTGAACGGTTCCATGTATCAGCTGTTTCCTGAACAATGAATCATATTCTGTCGGAACAATCCTGCTCAATGGATATTTCAGATAGGGATTGAACCCGATATCGTATGCACCAATCTTATGGTATATCTCATTGGTCACAAATTCGTACCACGGTTTCCCTGAAAGAGTATTTATTATTTCCGGGGATATGATAAATGTAAGATCTGAATACTTATATTTTTTTGGTCCGAGCGGCGATTTCTTTATCTCTTTGAACATTTTTGCCCTGTAATTCTTGTTAATGTACAGGTTATCAGCAACTTTAAGCGGATATTTCTTCGATTGCTCGTGTGAAAATGTGTTCCTTCTAAAGGATCCGTCCTTTCTCTGTGTCTCTTTCCAGAATGGCAGCCATGCTACAAGACCGGCCTGATGGGTAAGAAAGTCCTTCAGGTAGATATCTCCTTTGTTTGATCTACGGAAGTATGGCAGGTAAGTGCCAAGCTTCTCTTCCGCAGAGAACTTCCCCTGGGAATTGAGAAGCATCAATCCTGGCAGCGCCCCGGAGACCTTCGATACGGAAGCAAGGTCAAAAAGATCACCCTCCTCAACCTTTATCCTGTTTTCGTAGGTCTGATATCCATATTCCTTATGGTAGACCACAACTCCCTTCCTTGCAACCATAACTTCACATCCTGGAAATGCCTTTGCAATCAGTCCTGCATTAACTATTGAATCTATCTTTCCGGCAAGTCTCTTAGAACTGATACCGGCGTTCTCAGGTAATCCATATTGCAGCCTGATATTGCCCTGCGTGATGATACCGGAACCTTTAGGATACTTTTCATTAATTGTAACTGGCAGCTTACCCTTCGCACCGATTCCACCGAAGATCAGCTGGGCAGAAAGATCATGTGTGAAAAAGTTATCCTGGTACGCAACAAGAAGTCCGGCACAATTCTCTGCAGACTTAATTCTGGCAAGAGCATAGGGGTTGCCGAAATATGTAAGTAAAGTTTTATTCTGTGAGTTAAGACTATCGAGGAATTCATTCAGTCCGTCGGGTATACCAAAGTTGGTAAGCGCCTTCTGTTCAGTATTAAAAATACCTGCTATCACAAGGTCATAGCCTTTGAGATCCTTGAGCAGTAACCCGGCTTTTTTGTTATTCAATGAATCAATAAAGAAATTTGTAACCGGCATATAATTGGAAATCCTCTTTTGGAAGTCTGTTACTGATCTGCTTTTGATGGACAGCGTTGCTATTTTCAGGGAATCGATATGCATAAGAGGTATCACCGAATTCTTATTATTGATGAGTGTCAATGCATTTGCATAAAGATCCCTTATAAGTGCATCTGTTGCAGCAGGAGACATTTCCTCCACCAGATCCTTCAATGGTATGCTGACTTGTTTATCCAGACCAGTCCAGTATTTAGCCGCAAGTACTTTCCTGCATTTTTCCGTTATCAGCTCCTCAGATATTTCTTTCTTTTTAACCTTTTCTGAAATGGTTTTTATTGCTATTAGTGGATCGGTAACATATTCGAGTACATCCATTCCAGCTTTGAGGGATCTGAATTCTGCATCACCAGGAACTGAGTACCTGGTTATACCGCCCATCTGCATCGCGTCAGAAAGTGTCAGCCCTTTGAATTCCAGCTCATTCCTGAGAAGCTTTGTCAGGATATTATATGAAAGGGTTGCCGGGAGATTTCTGACTGAATCGAGTGCCGGAACACTTAAATGTCCGGGCATTACTCCGCAAATTCCGTTATTGATTAATGTCCTGAATGGAACAAGTTCAAGAGAGTCCAGTTTGGCCTTTGTTTTACTTATTACAGGGAGATCCAGATGCGAATCAACATCGGTATCACCATGACCCGGGAAGTGTTTTGCCACAGCAAATATCCCGTTATCCTGCAAACCCTTCATATACATTAATGTTTTGCTGCTCACATTCTGCGGATCTTCTCCAAATGACCTGAAGTTAATTACAGGATTAGCGGGGTTATTATCCACATCAGCAACAGGTGCAAGATTGATGTCAATTCCTCCTCTCCTGAACTGTTTTGCAACTGCTGTTCCCATTTTATATATAAGGGAGTCATCCTGAATGGCGCCCATTGTCATCTGGTATGGGAACCTGGTTATCTCCTGCAATCTCATTCCGGCTCCCCATTCGCCATCAATCGCAATTATGACCGGTACTTTAGAAATCCTTTTAAAATAGTTGATCATTTCAACCTGCCTCACTGTTTGTCCTTCGAAAAAGATGACTCCGCCCACACCTGTATTTTTTATGAGGTTGCTCAGTTCAACTTCGGATGTGATATTATTATCCCCTGAACCAGCAACCCATATAAGCTGAGCAATCTTTTCCTCGGTTGTAAGTGACTTTAGAACTGAATCTACCCAAGGATGATTGATGTATTTTAAAAATGGCGGATCACTCTTCTGTCCAAAGAGGAAACCTGGTAAAATGATCATTAATATTGAGAAAGAATTAATAATTATCTTCATAGGTTTTACTTTTAACTTTTTACTTTTTACTTCACTCTCTGATTATTATAATCTTCTTAGTACTAACCGACTTATTCACTTTAAGTACACACATATAAATCCCCTGGCCGAATGAAGCGGAGTTTATATCAAATGAATACCTGCCGGAATCGAGGTCCCCGCTTTGCAGGATACCGCATACTTTGCCTGTTACATCTATTATCCTTAATGAAACATTTGCTTTGTCTGCAAGATAGAATGTAATTCTTGAAATACCATGCACAGGATTGGGATAAACATTTAATTCCATGTTCTTAAGGACAGTATCAGGCGGAGAGAAGACCCTTTTTATTGTTCGCCAGATCTCACCACTACCTCCATCATAGCTTAAAGCCCATATACCTATACCAGCCATATTTTTCGAATTAACAAGTGTATATTTAAGTGCCAGACTAACCGAATCATCATACCACAGCTGTCTCCAGGTTGTTGTGCTATAATAGCTGACCCAGGGGACTTTTGTCAACTGATCGAATGTGTACCCATAAGTTCTTGCAATAGTCTTTGCTGAAGTGTAGATCCTGGCTGTGGCTGATCCTGTTGAGCTTGCTTTTCTAAGGTTGCTGGTAACAGACCAGTCATATCCGTACCAGGGTACTCCCAGCATCAGTTTTTCAGGTGGAACTCCTGCTGAAAGATAAGTGTTGATGCTTCTTGTAATATTATAGTTCTCAGCTTCCAATGGTGCAACGGGACCAGCAGTTGATGATCCGCTGTAATAATAATCGTAACCCATTATAACCAGATAATCACATACATTAGATAATGCCTTAACATCCCACGAGCCATTCCAGTCAACTGCAGGAGCAGCCATGGAGATCTCTGCCAGGGGCAATTCCTTTTTAATACTATTGGCTGCCTTCGTCATGAATTTTACCAGGTTAGCCCTCTGGGAAGAACCGACTGACTCAAAGTCAAAATTTATCCCGTCACCGTTCCTGGTTTTAAGCAATGTGATAAGCGTGCTGATAAGTGTATTTTGTCTGGTTGTGTCACTCAGAATTCTTGTATTTCTTGATGTTCCAAAATTTGTAACTGTGAGGAGTACTTTCGTGCCATTTAAGTGCGAGGTGCTTATCAACGGGGTCGAGTTCCAGTCATGGATTGTTGAATATGATCCGGTTGCGGTATCTACCTCATAGCTGAAATAGGCAATATGGGTAAGTGCCTTAAAGTCATATAGATCCGGAGAAGAAGATGATGCCCAGTATGGATGCCAGCCAAGGACCTTTTTGATAATACTTTTTGTGGCTCCTGATTCAAAGGGAGCAGGGAGGGTAATATCTTTTAACAAAATTTCAGTGGTAGCCAGCTTCTGCTTTCCATAGTATTCACTTTCCAGCTGATGGATGCTTTTCCTTAAACTGTCTGGTTCCTGGGAATAAGCACAGCTAAGGACTTCAGACAGGAATAGCAGTAAAAGTATAAATCGGGGCATTTCATTTAATTGGACAAGAACGGGCGATGCTGAATTATGAAGCTTTAAAATATTTTGAATATATCTCCATGTTGCGTTCAAGCAAAATGACTGAAACCTCGTATGCTTTTTTACTATCCTTTACTTTCAGTGCATTCATAAGCTCCTGCTGGTAATGCATAGTGTAGTCTTTTTCTCCCTCAATATTTCCGTAGATCAGGTTTCTCATTCTCGGAAGCAGGGAATAAACAGGTTCAAGGCTTATAATTACTATCGGGTTTCCTGTGGCCTTGGCGAGATTCATGTGGAACTTGTTGATCAGATCTACCTCAAGCTGAGTATTATCCGGATCACATTTTTTAAGGTCATTCAGGTTCTTCTGAAGAGTCTTGATATCATTTTCAGTCCTGTTTACTGCAGCAAGCCGTGCAATTTCAGGTTCAAAAAGCCTTCTTACCTCTATAATTTGAAGTATCAGGTCGGAGTTGAACCTGAGATCATAGAACAGGTGAAGAGAGTTTATTGCATCTTCAATTTTTAGTTCCGTGATATATATCCCGCTACCTTTCCGGATATCTATAAGGCCACGGGCACTTAGACGTCTGAGCGCCTCCCTCAATGCAGTCCTGCTAACGGCAAACTGTGCACACAGCTCTTTCTCTGAGGGTAGTTTGGTTCCCGGAAGTATCTTTTTCTGACGAATTGCTTCCTCAATTTTTCGTTCAATTTTCTGACTCAGTGTCAGGCCAGTGCCTATTTTACTAAAGATATCTTCCATTTCAGTACAGTTTGAAATTACTGATAATTATTTTTATAGAATTCAAGGGCTTTTTTAACTGAACCATGCTGCAGAAGCAGGATGCGTGCTGCCTCTCTCTGAATATTAAGCTCCTCAACGATCATCCTGGTACCACGCTCAATCAGCTTCTTGTTTGTAAGCTGCATGTTTACCATTTTGTTGCCTTTAACCCTGCCGAGCTTAATCATTACTGTAGTGGTTATCATATTCAGTACCATCTTCTGAGCAGTGCCTGCTTTTAGCCTCGTACTACCTGTAACAAATTCTGGACCAACCACAACTACAATCGGCAATTCGGTTACCTCAACAATCCTGCTTCCAGGATTGCAGGTAATACAACCTGTGAGTATTCCGTTTTCTCTGGCTTTTTGCAAACCACCAATAACATACGGTGTTGAACCTGACGCTGCTATTCCAATTACTGTGTCTTTTGTATTAATATTGAAAATCTCAAGCTCTTTCCATGCTTTGTTCAGGTCATCCTCAGCTGATTCTACTGCTTTTCTGAGCGCTGTTTCACCACCGGCAATCAGACCAATTACCATGGTATCCGGAACGCCAAAAGTAGGAGGGACCTCAGATGCATCCAGAACACCGAGTCTGCCGCTGGTACCTGCACCAAGATAGAATATTCTTCCTCCCTTCTGCATCCTCTTCACAATCCTGCTTATCAGCTCCTCTATTTCCGGTAAAGCCTTTTTTACAGCAATATGAACTTTTGAGTCTTCCTGGTTGATATTGGCGAGAAGTTCGTGAATCGTCATCTTTTCCAGATCTTCATAATTTGAGGATGATTCAGTTATACTTATCTGTTCTTTTGTTTTACCGGCTTCACTCATTTTTCTTTATTTTAATGAATCAATATGATATTTGATCAGGCCAGTCATCGGAGATAATGTAATAATCCCGGGTTTCAAATTGTTTTCTCGTAACAGGTCCTCGAGGAATGGTCTGAAATGCCATGCAATACTGCCGGTGAAATGAACTGGAAATATTTTTGATTCGGGATACTGAAGAATGTTCCTTTTAATAAAATCATCAAAACAGGAAATGATGATTTCCTGAAGTTCCGGGATTTGGATATTTGCAGAAATAAATTTGGCGAATTGCCCGAGGAACTTATTCGGAAATGGTTTCATATAAACATTTTCCTGGATCTCTGCCGGAGTGATCTTATAGGTTTCGAAAAACAGTTTATTAACTTTTTCCGGAACCTGCTTTTTGAGAACACCTGATATCAGCTTTCGTCCTATAACAGCTGCACCAGCTTCATCACCAAGAATATAACCAAGTGGTGATACATTTGCTATTATCGACTTACCATCAAAATAGCACGAATTTGATCCTGTTCCGATAATGCACGCAATACCAGGTTCTCTTCCACATAGTGATCTGGCTGCACCCAGCAGATCACTTCCGACAAATATTTCTTTGAGTGAGAAGAATTCACCAATAGCTTTTCTTATTGTGTTCTCCCTGGCTTCACTATTGCAACCTGACCCATAAAAATATGCGTATTCGAATTTACTTCCTTCAAGAGATGGGAGTTCCTTCCTTAGTATTGAATGTATCTGCCCGCTATTAAGGAAAAAAGGGTTTATTCCTGATGTGAACATTGATTCCCCGGCTTTCCTCTCATCAACAACTTTCCATTCAGTTTTGGTTGATCCGCTGTCAGCAACAAGTATCATTTAATTAGAATATGACATTAATAGCTTAAATGAATCAGAGATTCCGAAACCTGTTTGATCAAATCAAGTTATAAAAGTAGTAATTTATTATTGAATAGTAAGTATGTTTTTTGTAAGATGTATGACAAATTTTAAAAAACTTTCTAATTTTGAACTATATTGTGTAACTTTCAGTACATATTTTTTTGCAGATGAAAACTCTCCTGTATATCAGACTGTTACTTGCTTTCCTGATAATTGCTGTCTGTTCAGCTGAATCCAGTTCCCAGGTTGTTGTCAGGCAAAACACTGACACGGAAAAAAAGCTAAAAAAGTGGAAAAATCCTTTTGTTGAATGGCAGCATATAGGAAAACCAAAAATAGATTCAGTGAAGACCAGTAAATCGCGTGATTATGTTCAGATATATTTCTCTCCTGTATTGTCCTATTATCCCCTTCGTGAGGAAAATCTTTCTGTTTTCAATCAGTCTTTAAAGAAGGCACTTGGCAGAAAATACAGAAAATCTGATATTAAAATATATACTAACGGTTATCTTCTGGAACAACTGGTTCCCAATATTTACAGAAAAAATTTACCTTTTGATTCCACAAGATTAAGAGTAATAAACAAGGAAAGGCCGGTACTGGTCAAAAGAATGAATTTTGATTACCCTTCTGAGGGATTGTCAGCCAATTCAATAGCATTATGGCATAGTCACGGATATTTTTATGAAATGACCCTCGACAGATGGGAGTTTCAGAGGGCAAGGTTGTTCGGTACGGTTGAAGACATTTCAGTTATGGGGTATGTTCTGCCTTACCTTTCGAGAATGCTTGAGAATGCCGGTGCAAATGTTTTCCTTCCGCGTGAACGGGATATACAGACGCATGAAGTTATTGTAGATAATGACAAATCAACAGCTAACTCAGAAGTTGTATTACATCCTTCGAATCCAGTCCTGAAAATTCAATCAGGTTTCTTACTTTCAGATACTCTTTTCCCGGGTGATAACCCGTTCAGAAAAGGAACCTCCTTGAGACTGCAAAACGATACTGCGTTATACATTCCTGATATACCTGCCGATGGAGATTATGCTGTTTATATCTCCTATCCCCGGTTTGATGATAATTCCCGCGGAGTAAAATACTCTGTAAACCATTCCGGAGGCTCAACCGGATTCATTGTCAATCAGACAATCGGCGGTGAGACCTGGATATATCTGGGAACCTTCCGGTTTCTGAAAGGAAAAAATGAAAGTACAGGTTCAGTAGCAATAAAAACAGATAAGAACGATAGTGGCTATATTGGTCTTGATGCAATAAGATTCGGTGGAGGAATGGGAAATGTTGCAAGAAGACCATCCTCAGAAATAATAGGAAACCTGAGATCAGTAAATGCGGATGGTCCGAAAACACTGGTTTCCGATTCTCTTAACTCAACGAAATTTGGCTGGAAAATCAGCGGGAAGCCGAGGTTTCTGGAGGGTTCACGGTATTATCTTCAATATGCCGGTATGCCTGATACTCTGGTTTACTCTCCAAACACAAATAAAAATGATTACAACGATGATTATCAGTCACGTGGCTACTGGGTCAATTACCTCATGGGAAAAACATCCGGACGAAACGACCCGAAGCAGCCGGAAGGCTTAAAAATTCCTGTAGATATTTCAATGGCGTTTCATACTGATGCTGGTGTTACTCCGAATGATTCTATTATTGGCTCACTGGCAATATATTCAACCGGTTCAGACAGTGGGAGATTTCCTGATGGCACTTCAAGGCTGGCCAGCAGAGATCTTTCTGACATGGTCCAGACTCAGGTTGTAAACGATCTGCACAAGGAGTATGATAAAACATGGACCAGAAGGGGATTATGGGACAGGCCATATGCCGAAGCAAGAAGACCTGATGTACCGGCACTTCTTCTTGAGCTTTTGTCACATCAGAATCAGGCTGACCAGAAATTTGGCCTTGATCCCCGTTTCCGGTTTTCCGTGAGCAGGGCAATATATAAAGGGATCCTTAAATATTTATCGTATAATGAGAACAGGCCATTTGTTGTCCAGCCGCTTCCGGTAACAGATTTTGCGATAACACCTGTTGATGGCAAAAAGGTCAGATTAACCTGGAAGCCGGTGATCGATTCTCTTGAATCCACTTCAAAACCAGATTCATACAGAGTTTATAAAAGAGTCGGAGAAAATGGGTTTGACAATGGTTTTATTGTAAGGGATAATTTTGCAGAGATTGAGTTAGATTCTTACAATACTATATATAGCTATAAAGTAACTGCAATTAATTCCGGGGGTGAAAGTTTTGAGTCGGAGGTGCTCTCAGTTGGTATCAGATCAGAATCATCAAAGAAGGTACTTGTTGTCAATGGTTTTGACAGGATCTCCGGCCCCGAATGGTTTGATGTTAAGAATATGGCTGGCGTTGAGTGGTGGACCGACCGAGGAGTTGCTGATCGCAGAGAGATCTCATTTACAGGTGATCAGTATGATTTTGACAGAAAATCTGTATGGCTGGATGATGATGCTCCGGGTTGGGGAGCATCCTATGGCGATATGGAAGGTAAAGTTATTCCGGGAAATACTTTTGATTTTACTTATATCCATGGTAAATCAATTATGAACGCAGGTTATTCTTTCTGTTCTGTATCAGAAATATATTTCACTTCCTCAGAAATGAATGGCCAGTACAGAATAGTGGATCTTATTTTAGGTGAAGAAAAATCAACAAGATTTTTCAAAGACACCTCCAGAATTGATTATAAGATCTATACTCCTGAAATGATGAAGAAACTCGATGAAATCACTTCTAATGGATCAAATGTCTTTATTTCAGGTGCTTATATTGGAACCGATACATACCCTGCAAAGGACTCAACTGCTTTCAAATTTGTATCAAATACACTTCATTTTAAACCACGTACAGGTCATGCCGTGCGACATGGAGATGTATATGCTGCTGATTATGCAAGACCTTATTTTACAGGCAAGTATAATTTCAATGCAGGCTATTCAGAATCAATATATTCAGTTGAATCGCCCGATGCAATTGAACCTTCCGGGAAAGGTGCAATAACAGGTTTCAGGTATTCTGAAAATAATACTTCGGCAGGTGTATTGTTTAAAGGGAAGTATGGTGTTGTAGCTTTAGGATTTCCGTTTGAAACAATTATGAATGAAACGGAACGGAATGTTCTTATGAAACAGATTCTAAATTTTTTTGAAAAATAAATGATTCTATATGGAGAAGAATGTAACATGCTTTATTCCGGATTCTGAGAATGAATCTCTGTCATTTACCATCGATTCATTAAGAAAATCAGGTTTAGCTGATAAAATAGTTGTTGTATCAGGGATGGACAAAACCGGAACCATTCAGGGTGGCGTCAGTACCTTTTCAGCTCCGGGCTTTACTTCAACTGAATCCATAAAAAAAATGGGAGAAGTGGCTGATAGTGAATATGTACTGGTTTATAGTAAATCCTTTCCACTCGACCTTGGGCGCTTCACACTCAACAGGATGATCCAGGTATGTGAAAACACGGGTGCAGGTATGGTTTATTCAGGATATTACGAGAACAAATCTGGCGTGTTATCAGCCCATCCTGTCATTGATTACCAGGAAGGAAGTCTGCGTGATGATTTTAATTTTGGCTCGGTAATTCTTTACAACGCATCCGCATTCAGGGCGGCATGTAAAAGGATGAAGAAGAGCTACTCCTTTGCGGGACTCTATGACCTTAGGCTCAAAGTCTCACAGACACATCCTGTTGTTCATGTTCCTGAGCTGCTTTATACAGAAATTGAAAAAGACCTTCGTAAGACAGGTGAAAAACAATTTGATTATGTTGATCCGCGCAACAGGGCTGTTCAGGTTGAGATGGAACTTGCATGCACTGATCATCTTAAGAAAATCAGAGGCTGGCTTAAACCTGAATTTAAAAAGATAGAGTTCGGTGAGGGGCAGTTCGAAAATGAAGCATCGGTAATCATCCCTGTTAAAAACAGGGCTAAAACTATAACGGATGCCATCACTTCGGTGCTGTCACAGGTTGCCGATTTTAAATTTAACCTGATCGTTATTGATAATTATTCAACTGATGGCACTACGGAGATCATTAAAAAGATCGCTTCTTCAGACAAACGTGTTGTTCATGTTATACCTGAGAGAAAAGATCTTGGAATTGGAGGTTGCTGGAACGAAGGGGTATTTCATCCATCATGCGGGAAGTTTGCAATCCAGTTAGACAGCGATGATCTGTATAAAGATAATAATGTGATATCCAGGGTAGTTAAATCATTTTATGAGCAGCAGTGTGCAATGGTTGTCGGTTCTTACAAAATGGTGAATTTCAACCTTCAGGATATTCCACCAGGGTTAATCGATCATAAAGAATGGACTCCCAAAAATGGCCGGAATAATGCGCTGCGCATAAACGGATTAGGTGCACCAAGGGCATTTTATACTCCGGTTTTACGAAAGATCAGGATTCCGAATGTCAGCTATGGTGAAGACTATGCGGTAGGTCTTGCTATCAGCCGGCATTACCAGATTGGAAGGATCTATGAACCACTCTATCTCTGCAGAAGATGGGACGAAAATTCAGACGCTGCACTTGATGTCACCAAGGCCAATGCACATAATCTTTATAAAGATAAGATCAGAACCATCGAATTGTCTGCAAGAAAAAGAATGTTAAAAGCGAAGCAGAAGAAATAGAACGTTATTAATGGAAGATATCTCTGACAGGGTTAAGGAGCTCCTTGATTCACAGCTTAAAGAGTGGAATCTTGCATCAGTCAACTACAGGTTGCTTGCGAATGTGAGGACGAGGGAAATTGATTTTAATGATTTCAGGCTGCTTGTCCAGTTCAATCCTGAACGGATAAGATCTTCTGCTGCAAAGGTCGACTCAAAATCGATTGAAGAAAGGCCTTGCTTTCTCTGTGAGAAGAACAGACCACCAGAACAGACAGGTGTGGATTTTTCTGATGAAATGGTTATTCTTGTTAATCCATTCCCGATTTTTTCAAAACATCTTACGATACCCTCAGAGGAACATATTTTACAGAGGATAAAGAATAATTTCGGCAAAATGCTGGATCTGGCAAAAGCATTGCCCGATTTCGTTATTTTTTACAATGGGCCTGAATGTGGTGCCTCTGCTCCTGATCATCTTCATTTTCAGGCAGGAAACAGAGGATTCCTTTCTGTTGAGAAAGATTTTGAAGATAAAAGGCTTCTCACAAAAGTGAAATCTGCTAATCACTTTGAGATGTGGCAATGGAAGCATTACCTGAGAGGTATTATTTCTTTACGGGGAAGTAATGTTGAGTTGTTGATGAAATCCTTCAATGATATTTATGAAGGACTCTCTGAAATACAGCAGGGTAAACCTGAACCAATGCTAAATATTCTCGCATATTTTACTGATGAAAACTGGATTGTTCATATTATTCCCAGAAAACTGCACCGACCTTCACAATACTTCGCTGAGAAAGAAAAGAAGATATTGTTGAGTCCTGCTTCAGTTGATCTTGGTGGTGTACTGATTGTACCGAGGGAGGAAGACTTTGAAAAAATAACTGCTGAAGATATAGGTGATATTTTCGGACAGGTGTGTCTGGATGATTCTGAAATTAAAAAGCTGACCAGCTATGTTTAAGAAAAGAAAAGAGGTTCCGGAGATTGAGGTAGGGATCATGTCTTCCCGGGAAATAACATTTTCAACTAAATGGAAATACAATAATTCATCCGGAGTGATTATACCTTCGGGGAGATGGGTGGCCAGGAGATCGGGACGGAAAATTGTAATCAGTAATGGAAGTCTGCAGTATGAGCTGGATTCAGGTGTTGTTTTGTTCCCGGAAAGCCCTGAGAACCGTTCATTCACGGTCCATTCTGTAACAATAGGAATTAATTTTCACTGGCAGCGGCAGGAGGATCAGGTTTTTGTTGGAAAGTTGAAGCTTTATTCAGAGGGTGAGAATGTTACCCTGGTGAATATATTGTCTCTTGAAGATTACCTTGAAAGTGTGATTTCGTCAGAGATGAAAGCAACGGCATCAGCTGATCTGCTTAAAGCCCATGCAGTGATATCAAGGAGCTGGCTGATTGCACAGATTGAAAAACGAAAATTACCTGATACAATCCTGAAGAAGTATAACCCCTCCACAATAACTGAAAATGAGATTGTCAGGTGGTATGACAGAGAAGACCATACTGATTATGATGTATGTGCAGATGACCATTGCCAGAGATACCAGGGGATCACCCGTGCAACAGAACCTGCAATAAAAAAAGTTATAACTGAAACATACGGTGAAGTTATGGTTCATGAAGGGGCAATTTGTGATACAAGGTATTCGAAATGCTGTGGCGGTGCATCAGAACTCTTTGAAAATGCCTGGGAGCCTGTTCATCATCACTATCTCCAAAGAGTAGAAGATTGTGCTTTTCCGGTTTTTTCTGATTACCCCGACCTCACAATAGAAGATAATGCACGAAACTGGATACTGGGCAATCCTGAAGCATTCTGTAATACTCATGATAAATTAATTCTTTCTCAGGTTCTGAACGATTATGACCTGGAAACCAATGACTTCTTCAGATGGAAAGTATCCTATTCACAGGATGAACTTTCTGATTTGGTTAAGGAACGGACAGGGATTGATTTCGGTAAAATAATAGACCTGATTCCTGTTGAGAGAGGAGTATCCGGAAGGATTATCCGGCTGAGAATAGAAGGATCCAAGAAAACGATGATAATCGGCAAGGAACTGGAGATCAGGAAAGCACTTTCTAAATCACATCTTTATTCTTCCTGCTTCATTGTTGAGAGAAAAGTTGCTGATAAAAAAATAAACTTCATTATTCAGGGAGCCGGATGGGGACATGGTGTTGGCCTCTGCCAGATAGGAGCAGCTGTAATGGGAGCGGAGGGTTATACATATAAGGAGATCCTTTCACATTATTTCAGAGGGGCGGAATTGGTTAAATTATATTGATTGGTTCAATGTTCAATGTTCAACCTTAAACCTTGAACTTTAAATAGGTTAATAATAAAATGAAAAACCGATTTTTTAAAAGTTATTGCCTGATTCTCCTGGCACTCTTCTCCCTAAATGCAGCAGGTCAGTCATGGATACGTGTGAATCAGCTTGGTTATCTTCCGGGATCGGTAAAAGTAGCAGTGTTCATTTCCACTGGATCACATCAACTCTCAGAATTCCGGGTATGTGAATCACTCACAGGAAAGATCGTCTTCAAAGGCAAACCAGAAATATGTTCCGGATCAGATTGGGGTATGAAATCAGCGGCAAGGCTGGATTTTTCTTCTCTCAGGAGTGAGGGAGGCTATTATATTTCTCTTGAAGATACTAAATCGGATTTTTTCAGGATATCAAACTCCGCATACAAAGGTACTGCAGATTTTATTCTGAAGTATATGCGCCAACAGCAATGCGGATACAATCCGTTCCTTAAGGATTCATGTCATACACATGACGGATTCATTGTTGATCATCCCTCGAAGACCGGGAAAATAATTGATGTAAAAGGTGGATGGCATGATGCCAGTGATTACCTGCAGTATGTAACCACTTCAGCTAATGCAGTTTACCAGATGCTCTATGCCTATTTAAGAAATCCCGAGGTTTATGGTGATAGTTTTGATGCTTCCGGCAACAAAGGGGAAAATGGTATTCCTGATATACTTGATGAAGCACGCTGGGGCATTGACTGGCTGCTTAAAATGAATCCAGAAAAGGATGAAATGTATAATCAGATAGCTGATGACCGCGACCACAGGGGATTCCGGCTGCCAACCCTCGATACAACATCATATGGTTTTGGTCCTTACAGACCTGTTTATTTTGTCACAGGCAAACCTCAGGGACTCGCAAAATTCAAGAACAGGACAACTGGAGTCTCCTCCACTGCCGGTAAATACTCCTCTGCATTTGCCCTCGGATCAGTGGTATTCAAAAAGACCGATCCCGCTCTCGCATCGAAACTTGCAACGAAAGCTCAGGAAGCCTGGAGTTTTGGTCTTTCCGACCTTGGCGTAACTCAAACCGCTTGTAATGTATCACCATATTTTTATGAGGAGGATAATTATGCCGATGATCTGGAATTGGCAGCATGGGAACTCTATCGTCTCACAGGTGACAAGAATTTCCTGCAGCAGGCCGATTACTGGGGTTCACTCGAACCTGTCACTCCATGGATTGAGAAGGATACCGCCCGCCATTACCAGTCTTATCCCTTTGTCAATATGGGACATCCGAATATCGGATTGTCAGGAACAGAATTTTCTTCCAGATATTGCTATTTCATGAAAAAGGGACTCCAGATCATTGATAGCAGAAGGCCTGGGGATCCTTTCAGGGTTAATGTGCCTTTTACATGGTGCTCAAATAATTTTATCGTTGCAGCCTGGACACAGCACAGGTTATATCGGGAAGCTACGAATGATTCATCATTTATATATTTTGAAGCAGCTCTCAGAGATTGGCTCTTTGGCTGTAATCCGTGGGGAGTTTCCATGATCTGTGGATTGCCTGCCGGATCAAATTATCCTCATTATCCCCATTCTGCGATAGCTCTGAAAATGGGAATTACAACTGAAGGTGGCCTTATTGACGGACCAGTATATTCAAGGATCTATACAGGACTTAAAGGCATATCTCTTATGCGGCCTGACACCTATTCGGTTTTCCAGAATGGTAAAGTGGTATATCATGATGATATTGGCGATTACAGCACAAACGAACCCACAATGGATGGGACAGCCTCGTTGAGCTTCATGCTTTCTTCCCTCGAAGTGGAAGGGAGAAGAAACGTATCAGATCGATCCGGAAATATTATCGATCAGCAGGGCGCTATGATAAAAAAAAATATCTCTGAAAAGGAAATTTATCTGATATTTTCTGCAGATGAATTCGGTGAGGGTGCTGACCATATTCTGAACGTACTTTCTGATAAAAAAATTAAAGGCTCTTTTTTTCTTACCGGAAATTTTCTGCGTAATCAGGTTAATAAGAACACTTTAAAAAGAATCATATCTGATAATCATTTTATCGGGCCTCATTCAGACAAGCATCTTCTTTATATTCCATGGGAAAACAGAGATACTTTGCTAATTTCAAGGGATACCTTCATCTCAGATCTAAAATCAAATTACGCTGAACTAGTTAAGGCAGGAGCGAGGGTACCATCAAAAAGATATTTTCTCGCACCCTACGAATGGTATAATTCAGCGATTTCCAAATGGTCAGCAGATCTCGGGATTACACTGATAAATCTGACACCGGGTTCAGGGACTAATGCCGATTATACTACCCCTTACTTGAAAAACTATGTATCATCAGATCAGCTGCTAAGTAATCTGAAAAGCTTCGAAAAAGTATCTCAGAACGGACTTAATGGTAATTTCATTCTGATCCATCTTGGGACCGCACCTGAAAGGACTGATAAATTCTATAATAAACTCTCAGATTTGATAGATTACTTTTCAGATCTGGGATATAAATTCAATAAGCTTTAAATTATTCTTATGAGTAACCAGAAAAACCGTTCTCCATGGACATGGGTACCAACCCTTTACCTGTTTCAGGGTATACCATATAGTATTGTTATGGTCACCTCAGGGCTGATTTATAAAACAATGGGTGTTTCAATTGCCTCCTTTGCATTCTGGACAAGCCTCTTATACCTGCCCTGGGCCATAAAACCTTTATGGAGTCCATATATAGATGTGGTATCTACCAAACGGAACTGGGTGATCTGGACTCAGCTTTTCCTGGGTGTAGCATTCATAGCTGCAGGTTCGGTAATGCAACTGCCGTTTTTCTATTCTTTGTCATTAGCTGTATTTGCTCTGATAGCAATTTCATCTGCCAGTCATGATATCGCAGCTGACGGATTTTACATGATTGCTCTGGATCAGCACAACCAGGCATTTTTTGTCGGTATAAGAAGCACATTTTATCGTATTGCTATGCTGACTGCAATGGGATTGGTACCGATTATTGCAGGATCAATACAACAAAATACCGGACTGAAAGGCAGGACATTCGAAGCAAGATCAGTTACAAGTGAAGAATATACATCATTCGATCCTGGCCAGATAAATATTCAGCAAAAAGAAGGGAAGCCGGCCCTGCTGATATTTCCTGAAAATCTGCAGGTACCTGTATTCAAGGCAGGCAAGTCTAACCTCGATTCTGCTGTAGTGTACATAGCACTTTCTGCTCCGCCGGAGAAAGGTGAAACAGTAGTAGTGAATGTCACAAGAAGATCGGGGAGCAAGGATATTGATATTTCAAAGAATCAGACGGGCAGGTTCGAGCTAACAAGTGAGAACTGGAATAAACCGGTTGCAGCCTCAATAAAAGTAAATCATAATCTTTCGGAAAAAACCTCAACAGAATTCCTGATCACTGCGGGAAATATTGCCTCTAGCTGGACTGTATCCCTTGGTGTCCTTGGCCTTTTTCTTTTGGCTCTTGCTGTCTACAACAAATTTCTTCTTCCAAAGCCTGAAGTAACAGTATCATCGCAAAAAATCAGCTGGAGTGTATATAAAGAAGTGTTTATTTCATTCTTTACAAAACCAGGAATTATACCGGCGCTGATATTCTTCCTTCTCTACAGGCTGGGTGAATCACAACTGGTAAAGGTTGCAACACCATTCCTTGTTGATACAAGGAGCTCAGGAGGGATTGGGCTGAGTGCAGCGCAATATGGGATTGTTTATGGAACATTGGGAATGATCTGTTTGACATTAGGAGGTATTATGGGAGGCGTTGCTGCGGCCAGGTTTGGCCTGAAGCGAATGATCTGGATCATGGCTTTATGTATGAACATTCCCATAAGTGTCTACATCTATCTGTCATTTCTCCAGCCTATGCCTGGTGACCTTTCAATTTATGCAGCTATTGCGCTAGAACAATTCGGATATGGTTTCGGATTTACTGCTTATATGTTATTCATGCTGAATTTTGTTGGTGAAAGCAAATACAAAACTGCAGAATACGCAATAGGAACTTCGCTTATGGCTCTCGGTATGATGCTCCCGGGTATGATATCCGGAACAATGAAGGAAATGCTTGGTTATCAACACTTTTTTATTTATGTTATACTTTGTTCCATCCCTGGTATTATAGCTATTAAATTTCTTAAGATTGATCCGGCATTCGGAATTAAAAAGAAAGACTGATCATGAATTTTGAAAAACTGAGAAATGAGCTGAAAGGTGATCTTTTTACAGAAGATTTTCAACGGATTATCTATGCCACTGACGGATCTGCCTACAGAGAATTACCTGTTGCTGTCACAAGGCCAAAGGGGAAAGAGGACATTAAAAAAATAATCGACTTTGCCCGTACAAATGCGACATCAATTATTCCTAGAGGGGCAGGGACTTCTCTTGCCGGACAGGTTGTAGGGAATGGAATTGTTGTTGATGTCTCAAAATATATGAACTCAATAATCGAGTTCAACAAAGAAGAAAAATGGGTTGTGGTTGAACCAGGTGTGATTCTTGCAGAGCTTAACCTTTTTCTTGCACCCCATGGACTCCAGTTTGGTCCGGAAACCTCCACAGCTAACAGATGCTGCATGGGCGGCATGCTTGGAAATAATTCATGCGGCCTCCATTCAATAATTTATGGAAGTGTAAGGGATCATATACTGGATGTAAATGCCATTCTCTCAGACGGGTCTGAAGTCAGATACGGTGATATCACAACAGTTGAATTTTGTGAAAAGTGCAATGGGGACAGTTCTTCTCTTGAAACCAGGATTTATAAAAACCTCCTGGAGACCTTAACAAAGAGTGAAAACCAGGTCGAAATCAGAAACCAGTATCCCGATCCGAAACTCAGGAGGAGAAACAATGGATATGCCCTTGATCAGTTGCTCGAGACAGATCCATTCACCGGAAATGGCAAGAAACTTAATGTCTGTAAATTACTTGCAGGTTCTGAAGGGACCCTTGCAATAACTACATCCCTCAAGCTAAATCTAATTCCGCTTCCAACTTTAAAAACCGGACTTGTCTGTGCACATTTTGACAGCCTCCAGGATGCTGTAAGGGCAAATATTATTGCATTAAAGTATAACCCGGTAGCAATCGAACTTATTGATGATTATATCCTCAATTGCACAAAAGACAATATTGATCAGAATAAGAACAGGTTTTTTATCAGGGGCAATCCTAAAATAATCCTGCTGATTGAGCTCTATGAGGAAACCTTTGAAAAGATAGCTGAAGTTGCGGATCATATGGAAAAAGATATACGATCTGCGGGTTATGGATATCATTTTCCACTGTATACGGGCAGGGAAGAGATTAATAAAGTATGGGATCTGAGGAAAGCGGGACTCGGTGTTTTACTAAATATTCCGGGTGATAAAAGAAGTGTCCAGGTTATTGAGGATACGGCAGTTCTCCCGGAAAGATTTCCGGATTATATTACGGAATTTGAAAAGACACTTGTAAAATACAATCTCAGCTGTGCATATTATGCTCATATTGCGACAGGAGAGCTTCACCTTAGCCCTTTACTGGATCTTAAGAACTCTGAGGATATTAAAACTTACCGGAATATTGCCAATGATATTGCCAGGCTGGTTAAAAAATACCGTGGGTCTCTTAGCGGAGAACATGGAGACGGGAGATTGAGAGGTGAATTTATACCCGTTATGCTTGGAGAACATAATTACACACTTCTGAAAGAGCTGAAGAAAGTCTGGGATCCACAGAATATATTTAACCCTGGAAAGATCATCAATACTCCTTCTCTGACAGAGAATCTTAGATATCTGATTGATCAGCAGCCAAAGAATATCAGAACTACATTCTCTTTTCCTGAAAGACATGGAATACTTTACGCAGTTGAAAAGTGCAGCGGGTCAGGTGATTGCAGAAAAAGTTCACTGATTGGAGGTACAATGTGTCCAACCTTCATGGCGACAAGGGATGAAGACAAATCAACAAGGGGAAGAGCAAATATATTGCGGGAATATATTACCCGTTCGGAGAAGAATAATCCTTTCGACCATGAGGAAATTTACAGGGTAATGGATCTGTGCATATCCTGTAAAGCGTGTAAATCTGAGTGTCCCTCCAATGTCGATATGGCAAAATTCAAGGCCGAATTTCTGCAGCACTATTACGAAATTCACGGTGTTCCATTCCGTACCTGGTTGATCGCTTATCTTCCACGAATCAATAAACTGGGTTTGCTATTCAGGCCGCTGACAAATTTTATCACCGGTAGAAGGTTTTTCAGTATGATAATTGGTTTTTCACCTTTGCGGAAAATACCTTCATTATCTGCAATAACTCTGAATAAATGGTTTAGAAAGCACAAAAGGGCATCGTTAAAAGATAAAGGTGCCAGACGAAAGGTATACCTGTTCTCTGATGAATTCACCGATGTCAATGAGAGTGAGATTGGAATAAAAGCAATTCTTCTTCTGGAGAGACTTGGTTATGAACCTCTCATACCACATCATAAGGAAAGCGGCCGGACTTTCCTTTCAAAGGGTCTGTTGAAGCAGTCGAAAAAGATTGCTGAAAGAAATGTGCAGTTTATGAAAGATCTGATAAATGAGGAGTCGCCTCTTATCGGAATTGAGCCTTCTGCATTGCTTTCATTCCGTGATGAATATCCTGAAATAGTAGATGAAAGACTTCATACTGATGCGAGGAGAATTGCCGCAAATTCATTCCTGATAGATGAATTTATTTCAGGTGAATATGAAAAAGGTATTATTAAGTCAGACCAATTTTCATCTGAAAATAAAAACATTTTATTACATGGTCACTGCCAGCAGAAATCTATTGCATCGACCCGTTCAACAAAAACAATGCTGTCCATACCATCCGGCTATAAAGTTGAAGAAATACCGAGTGGTTGTTGTGGCATGGCCGGCGCATTCGGATATGAGAAGGAACATTATGACTTAAGTATGAAGATAGGGGAGATGGTTTTATTTCCGGCAGTCAGAAATGCACCGGATACCACAATTATTTCGGCTCCCGGTACATCCTGCAGACATCATATCAGGGAGGCGACTGAAAGAAAGGTTTACCATCCGGTTGAGATATTATTTGATGCGTTGAGAGGAGATTGAAGGGTGCCTGGTGCTTGGTGCTGGATCCTGGGTATTAGAAGAGTAACCCTAAGCCTTGAGCCCTCAGCCCTGCGCCAGGTTGACTAAATGAATATATAAAATGGATTATTTCGATAGTAAACAATAAAATATCACCCATGAAAACCCAGGTTTTTACCAGTGTCGAAAAATCATTCTTTGAGCGTTCAGGAAGAGAAGGCTATTCAACAGGTATTCCTTATATAGTAGTACAAAATTTTCCCGATCTTGGTTTACTAACCTCCCTGAGATTCCTTGAATGGATAAACAACAATCCGGAGGGAGTAATAAGCTTACCAACCGGCAAAACACCTGAGTTTTTTATTAACTGGACACACCGGATTCTTAATAATTGGGATACACCTGAGATACAGCGTATAACCAAAGATAATGGATTATCATTTTCCCGAAAACCATCAACAAAGGGGCTCCATTTTGTTCAGATCGATGAGTTTTATCCTATCAATCCGAAGCACAAGAATAGCTTTTATGACTATGTATATAAATATTATATTCAGGGTTTTAACATCGACCCGGCTAAAGCATTGTTAATCAATTGTGATAAGATTCCTCTTGCTAATGGTAAATACTACACTGAGATCTTTCCTGACAGCACCATTGATTTGACTCTGAGAAACAGGGAAGCTGTTTCTGATATTGAAAAGCTACAGAAATCCTCAATATTCAGTATCGATAACTGGTGTTCTAATTATGAAAATTCAATAAGGAATTTAGGCGGAATCGGATTTTTCCTTGGCGGAATAGGTCCTGATGGCCATATAGCATTCAATACCCGGGGGAGCGACCATAATTCCACTACCAGGCTGACTGCGACAAATTTTGAGACTCAGGCTGCAGCTGCAGGTGACCTAGGTGGTATTGAAGTGTCTCGAAAACGGCTTGTCATCACAATAGGTCTGGGAACTATAACTTATAAAACTGATGGCGTTTCGATCATTTTTGCTGCCGGAGAAGCCAAAGCACCACTTGTAAAAAATGCATTGGAGAATACTTCTGATAATTTATATCCGGCTACAGTTCTTCAAAGACAAAAGAATGCCCGGTTTTATATCACCGAAGGTGCCGGTGTTCAGCTTCATGATAGTATTGAAAAATATTACAAGCAGGGAAAATGGACCTTTGAAAAAACTGAGAAAGCCATTTTTGATCTTTGTCAGAAGATTGATAAATATGCACATAAGCTGAATTTAGATGACCTTAAGAATGATGTATATTGTTCACTAATCCCCGATCTGAGCATGGAAAAGGTCAGAGAGGTCATCGATTCCTCCAAGAAGAAAATTGAACTGGGTGTGAAGAGGGAAGAAAACCAGACATTCCTTCATACCGGCCCGCATCATGACGATATAATGCTTGGAATTTTCCCATGCATAATTCCGCAGTTAAGGGTAACCTCAAATAATTTTCATTTTTCTATACTTACTTCAGGATTTACGGCTGTAACAAACAAGATGCTGGTAAGCCTTCTTAAAAGCACCCTTAACCTGATCAATCAGGGAAGGATCCAGATGATAAAATATCCTGATTTCTTTGAGCAGGGATATAAATTCAAATGGGATAAAGATGTTAGCCATTATCTGGATAAAATTGCCGCAAAGGATGAGGAGGGAAAGCTTCGTGGTGTTTGTCACAGGATAATAAGAATGATCGTTGATATCTACAAGACAAAATCGAGTGAGGAACTGATAAATCAGATAACTAGCGATATTTCCCTGCTGGAGTCAAGTTATGACGGGGAGAAAAACCCACCAGACATTCAAAAACTCAAAGGTATGCTCAGAGAATATGAGGAGGAACTGGTGTGGGCTCATTATGGCGTTAAAGTCCAGAACATTGAGCACTTAAGATTAGGATTCTATACTGGTGATATCTTTACACCACAACCGCATCATAAGAGGGATGTTGACCCTGTACTCGATGTTCTTCATCGTGTACAGCCCACTGTGGTTAGCCTTGCATTTGATCCTGAAGGCTCCGGCCCTGACACTCATTACAAAGTATTGCAGGCAATTGCTGAGGCCCTCAGACAGTGGAGCCTGGAGAAAGATCTTTCACGACTCAGAATAATCGGATACAGAAATGTCTGGTATAAATTTCATCCTTCTGAAGCTAATGTTTTCACTCCTGTTTCACTGAATTCTATGGCAGTGCTCGACTGGTCATTCAGAAACTGTTATATCAGCCAGGTGGATGCATCATTTCCAAGCTTCGAATATGACGGACCATTCAGCGATCTGTCACAGCAAATATGGGTAGAACAATTCAAACGGGTACAACTTGTTCTGGGCAAAGATTTCTTCTATGAAAATGAGAGCCCAAAAATAAGGGCAACTCATGGTATGATCTTTTATAAAGAAATGAAACTTGATGAATTCCTCGGTTATGCACGTGAGCTTGAGAAAAGTATCGAAGGTAATCTATGAAAGAAGTAGTTTTAAATAATATAGGCCCTTCGTTTTCACCGCATACCGCTCGCCGCAAGCCGCACGCCCTTTCCTACATGAAAAATGCTAACTTCATTAAATAAATCTTAATAGCCTCCAACATGAATAACTCTACCCGTTACATAGCCCTGGATGTTTTCCGCGGAATGACAATTGCGCTGATGATCCTGGTAAATAACCCCGGAAGCTGGTCCCATATCTATGCACCTCTGGAACACTCGGCATGGCATGGCTGTACACCAACAGACCTGGTCTTTCCATTCTTCCTTTTTATTGTCGGGGTTTCAATGTTCTTTTCATTTGCAAAATATGGTTCCACAATTAATAAGAGTTCTGTCGGCAAAGTACTGAGAAGAGCTGCTCTTATTTTCTTAATCGGTTTGTTTCTGAATTCATTTCCACAGTGGCTGACGGATTATTCAAAACTAAGGATAATGGGTGTTCTGCAGAGAATAGCACTGGCTTACCTTTTCGGATCGTTTATCATTCTTTCATCACCTAAGAAGTGGCTGCCTTATATTTCGCTGGCGATAATACTGATCTACTGGGGACTTCTATATTTTCTGGGAGGAGCTGATCCATATTCCCTCAACGGTAACTTTACTTCAACTTTTGATGCTATGATTCTGGGTAAGTCACACATGTATCAGGGATTCGGCATAACTTTTGACCCTGAAGGGCTATTCAGTACACTGCCAGCAATAGCATCTGTTATAATCGGTTATATCATTGGAGAATTTATTTCGGAAACCGATAAATCAAAACTTCCCCTTTATTTGATTCTGATTGGTTTGGGCGGATTAGTAATTGGTTTTGCATGGGGCTTAATTTTCCCCATTAACAAACCTATCTGGACCAGTTCATATGTGATTTATACTGCCGGATGGGCATGCATTATAATGGCTATCCTTATCTGGATAATTGATATTAAGGGATATTCAAAATGGGCTTCTTTCTTTCTTGTATTTGGCATGAACTCCCTTTTTATTTTTGCTCTGTCAGGAGTTTGGGCAAGGATACTGACCCGGATTATAAAGATCAATGTTGACGGAACAATTGTTACAGGATATAACTGGCTGTATATTAATATCTTTCAGCCATTAGCAGGAGATGTTAACGGATCCCTTCTTTTTGCCATTTCTCATATCATCGTCTTCTGGTTCATCTGCTGGGTGCTGTTCAAGAAGAGGATATTTATTAAGGTGTAGGACTGTAAAGCTCTAAATCTTCAACTTAAGATGATGGTTTTGTATGATATGATGGCCTCATCCCCTCGTTGCCCCGTGGTTAATTTATTTTTAAAGTTGTTTATAAAGAGAAGACCATTTTTGAGGAAGAAGATCATTCTCATATTTCATTCAAAAATATTTAAAATTGTCCAGGGAATTAAGCCACTCCCACCTGGGGGAGAGCTTGCCCCGACTTGTCGGGGGGGTGGGGAGAGGCCGTC
>JAHEYW010000184.1 GCA_023251395.1 Bacteroidales bacterium | reverse complement strand
TGAGAGGGAAAATCCTTTATAGTTAAGTGTGGTAGTAATACCTGAGTTCCAGTCTGGCATAACTGAGCCCAATAGAACATCGCTTGCATCTGAAATCAGATAATAACCATCAGCTCCTACAGTCTTCTTTCCATTTGTATATACAAAATCAGTTCCACGAAGCTGTCCATAGGACATCCCTTTTACAATATTAGTACTTATATCCCATTGTGATGAAAGGAGAATATTTTCCACACCTTCATACAGGTCCACTACAGTATTCTGGTTTTTGAACCAGTTAACCTGTATATTCCAGCTAAAGTCCGGGGTCTGGATAATTTCTGCATTAAGTGCCAGCTCTATTCCTTTATTATCAATCTCACCAGAGTTTACATATCTCTGATTATATCCGGCGGCGCGACTTATACTTACCGGCATAATCTGATCGATTGATTGTGTCTGATATACAGAAAAATCAAAGCCAATTCTGTTATTGAGGAATTTCGTTTCGAGACCTGCTTCGATACTCTTTGTCCTTTCAGGTTTCAGACTTGCATTCTGAAGTGTGGTATTATTGCGGAAAACACCCAGAGTACTCCAGTTCGGGCTTTGTACATATGTAGACCTGAGACTGTAGACAGGAGCATCATTACCTACTTCTGCATAGTTCACTCTCGCTTTAATAAATGAGAATACTTTTGATCCCTTAATGAATGGAAGTTCAGAGAAAATAAAACTTAAGGAAGCTGAAGGATAGAAATAACTGTTATTACCGGAAGGTAGTGTTGATGAGACGTCATTTCGTCCTGTCAGATCAAGGTACACGGTATTCTTTAATCCAAAAGATAAACTTCCATAAACAGAATTTACTCCGGATATTCTTTCAGACTCAGTGCTTTGTATTGGAGACTTGGAGTTGGAAAGATTGTAAAACTCCGGAATAAGAAGTCCTCCAACAGTTGTAACATCTATTGACTTAACAGTAGTTTTTCTGGCTGTTGCTCCAAGGAGACCATTAATCGAAAAACTTTCAAAACTCTTGTCAAATTTTGCCCATCCGTCAAAGTTGGTTTCAATAAAATTTCTCAAAAACTTCTCATATTGAGAAGTCTGGTTACTATAAATCGCAACTCTTTCTTCCTGAAATTCTGAATAGTCATCAACTGAAGCACGTCCCTCCAGTTTAAGCCATGGTTTAATTTTATATGATAACAATGTATAACCAAAAACCCTGTCCCTTCCGTCATTCTCATAGTTCATGTTCCTGGTCCAATAGATGTTATTATGATAAATAGGTATTTCCAGATCATCATAATAAGCATAGTTCCAGGTTCTTTGCCTGCGGTCAGGAGTAATCCAGTATTTTTTAAGGTCTTCTATATCGACGTTTGCCTGAAACCATTGCCCTAAAGACTGCATTGGGTTTCCCGGGTCATAACCAGTTCCATAACGACCTCTGTTTCTATCGTTAACATAAGTTACATTAGATTCAACAGTCAGTTTCTGGCTTAATTTTAATGAACCGGCAAAATTCAGAGTATTCTTTTTAATCTCGCTTTTTGGGAGAATGCCTTTCTCACCAAGGTTTGTGTAAGATAATCTGTAGTTTCCTTTATCATTTCCTCCGTCAAATGCGACGTTGTAATTCTGTTTAATACCTGTTTCAAAAAAATCACGAATATCGTGCTTTGCAGCAACCCACGGAACCTTTTTAAGATAATGTTCTTTATCGGTAGGTTCAAGACTTACCCAGTCAAATACTTTGAGATTTGGATCAAATTTTGCGCCCCATGAAGCATCTTCTGAAATAGGAACAATCAGGTCGTCTTTTCCATCACCGTCAAGATCTGCATAGTAAAAATATCCTGTTGGATCCTCATAATATGCGCCATATCCACCTCCATATTCCTTCTGCATTTTCGGTAAAGTGGTTTGGTCAACCTTGCTAAATGTGACTCCAGCGTTTACTGTTACGCCTATACCTTTTCTGGTTTGTCCTTTTTTAGTGGTTATCATTATCACACCGTTTGCAGCCCTTGATCCGTAAAGTGCTGTTGCGGCAGCTCCTTTAAGAACAGACATTGATTCAATATCATCAGGGTTAATATCTGCTGCAGCATTACCATAGTCATAACCACCACCAGCGGTCATCATCGATGTACTATTTGTTATACTGTTATCTACAGGAACACCATCAACAACAAAAAGAGCCTGGTTATTATTCATTAAAGATTTTGTTCCACGGATAATAATATTCGCGGATCCTCCAGCAGTATTCGACTGTTTTACCTGAACACCAGATACTTTTCCTGAGAGGGAATTGACAAAGTTTGATTCCCTGGTTTTACTGATGTTGTCACCAGCTACCTCCTGAACAGAATAACCAAGAGATTTCTTTTCTCGTGAAATACCGAGTGCGGTAACCACTACTTCATTCAAACCAAGGATGTCTGAGGCCATTAATCCATCAATTACAGTCCGGTTACCTATTTCTATTTCCTGCTTTTTCATTCCAATGTAGGAAAATACCAGCGTAGTGGCATTTGCAGGAACTGAAATAGAATATTTTCCGTTAGCATCAGTTGTGGTACCAATCGTAGTACCTTTCACCTGAACTGTTACCCCGGGGATAGGACCCTCTCCCTGAACAGCGGAAGTAACAGTACCTGTAATGACTTTAGTCTGTGCTACAAGTGCATATACACTAAACACAAACAAAATAATCAACAGTGATAGTTTCTTCATACGTTAAATATTTTAGGTTTTAATTTTATGGAGTTAAAGATAATTGTCTTTTTCTAATAACCAAAATGAAGTTAAAAAAGAATAAAGCGCATTTTGCGGAAAAATGGATATTCTGGATTAAAATGAATTAAAGTTCATACGTTTTTAAGCAGATTCCGCATCTATTTATAATTTATAAATAATGAGGTGTTACATCTACTGATTATAAAACAATTTGTAAGAATATAATTTATTATTTTCTGAGCTGGTCAGCAGCTATACAAATCTGATCATATACTTCTGCCCCTAAAGCTCTGATAAGTGGCTCTTTAAGAAATTTATAAACAAACAGACTCTCTTTTTTCCCTTTTACCCGTGCAGCCTGACAAATGGACCATTCCTGGTAATTTACCGCATTGAATTCTGAATATTGTTTTATTCTAACAGGAAAAAGATGGCAGGACAAAGGTTTCCTGAATTTAATCTTTCCCTCAAGCCAGGCTTTTTCTATCCCACACATATAAATATTGCCCGACATAATTGTGTAAGCGCATTCTTCGGTTCCAATAAGTGGAGTTACATTTTCCCCTTCAATATCAGTTACACTTGTACCCTGCCTATTAATTTCAGCTATACCCTCCGGTCTCAGATATGGCAATATCTCCGGAAGGATCTGAACCAGGGTTTCAACTTCTTCATTTGTCAGCGGGGCACCTGCATCACCATAACGGCAGCAATTGCCAAGGCAATGAGGCAGATCACAGCAGAATTTCTTTTCCAGAATATCAAGACTGATGATATTATCGTCTATGCGGAGCATCTCATGAAACCAGCACCTTTCCGGTCATGTCAGCCGGAATCTTTATTCCCATTAATGTGAGTATGGTTGGTGCGACATCGGCAAGGATCCCATCTTTGATTTTCTTATATTGGTCGCTTATAAGAATAATAGGAACAGGATTCAGAGAATGGGCAGTATTGGGAGAACCATCTTCATTTATTGCCTTATCTGCATTACCATGATCAGCTATCACGATCACGTCATAGCCATTATCTCTTGCAGATTTGATAACTGCGCCGGCACATTCATCAACAGTTGTAACCGCCTTGCATATCGCATCGTAAACACCAGTATGTCCAACCATATCGCCATTAGCGAAATTGAGGCAGATAAAATCAAACTTCTTTTTTTCAATCTCCTTAATAACCGTATCCTTTACCTCATAAGCACTCATCTCAGGTTTAAGATCATATGTCTCAACCTTTGGTGATGGTATCATAATTCTTACCTCTCCGGCGAAAACTTCTTCCCTTCCGCCCGAGAAAAAGAATGTCACATGTGCATATTTCTCTGTTTCAGCAATTCTAAGTTGTTTCTTCCCTGCTCCACCAAGAACTTCACCGATAGTATTATCAGCATTTTCCTTGGGGTATATTATATGTAGCCCTTTGAAAGTGGCGTCATATGGCGTCATAGTACAGAAAAAAAGTGGTATTGTATCCATACCTATTTCAGGCATATTTTTCTGGGTCAATGCCATAGTAAGTTCCCTTGTCCTGTCGTTCCTGAAATTAAAGAAGACAACCACATCTCCTTCCTTTACAGGACCAATAGGATTTCCGTTTACATCAACAACAACTATGGGTTTGATAAATTCATCCGTCACTTCGTTACTATATGATTCTTTTATAGCATCAAGAATATTTGTCGTTGGTTTTCCCTTGCCTTTTACAATTAGATCGTATGCTTCCTTTATTCTTTCCCATCTTTTATCACGGTCCATTGCGTAATATCTTCCAACAAAGGATGCAACTTTGGCATTGGTTCTTTTGATGTGATCGAGTAGTTCCCGCATATAACCGAGTCCGCTCCTGGGATCAGTATCTCTGCCATCTCCAAATCCATGAATGAAAACATTTTTCAATCCATATTCCATTGTCATTTCACATAGAGTATACAGATGCTCGTCCAGCGAATGGACACCACCATCGGAAATAAGTCCGAAAAAATGAACCTGTTTTTTATTGTCTCTGGCATAAGAAAAGGCATCAGTAAGAACCTTGTTTTTCTTAATCTCCCCGGATTTGCACTCCATGTTGATTTTAACCAGATCCTGATAAATTATTCTGCCAGCCCCGATATTGAGATGTCCAACTTCAGAGTTTCCCATTTGTCCATCAGGCAAACCAACATTTTCTCCCGAAGCCTGCAATTGGGCATGAGGGTATTTCTTTCCGTAGTGGTCAAGGTTCGGAGTCGGAACCTGTTTGATCACATCGGCTTTTGATCCATCACCAATACCCCAGCCGTCGAGTATCATAAGGAGGGTTTTCTTGTTCTTCATAATTCAAAATTTTGCTGCATCTGTAACAATAGTTACAATAAAAAGGTTCATTCCGCAAAAAAAAATCAATTGGCAAAAGTAGTTAAATTTTGAATTGATCCCACCTAAAGAGAGAATTAGTAAAAAATGAGAGAATTATAATAGTCGTATAAAAAGAGCTGGGGCACATAATTTGTGCCCCAGTGTTATTTAGTACATGTAATCTTTTCTGATTATTTCCTTGAAATTATCAGTTTTTTATAACCAAGATCCAGGTCACCTGATTTCACTTTTACCATATAAATTCCATCGAGCAAGCCGGTATTATTAATTGTAAAGTCAGACAGTCCTGATCCGACTTTATAAGTCTTTTTCAAAGATCCCGTAAAATCATATATAAAGATTTCTGTTGATGGAACAGTGAATTTTGCAAAATTAATTGTAAGTCTGTCAGAAGCCGGATTTGGATACAATGTAAATCCATCTCTCTGGCCAACAGGAAGATTATCGGTTCCAACGACCATTTTCAGACTGGATTTAACAACAGATTCTGCCTGATATACCTCTTTAGTGATATTATTCTGTACAAAGGCAATTATCTCAATACCAGAACTGTTCGGTATACCTGTTATCTGCCATGATTTATCGGAAAGTGTATACGAATCATTAGCGGCCCATGTAGTCTTAAGCGTTATACCAGCGGCATCCGGAAGGAATTTCTTGAAAATATTAACATAACTTTTTGCACCTGAGGCATCTGCCTGTGTTGAATTCTGTTTTTCTGTTATGGCAATGTACAGGGTTGCATTGCTGACATTTATAGCTGAAAGCGCTTTTATAATACCTTTTACAGTTACAGTTCCAGTTGTAAAGGTAGTATCAATTGAAATCGAGAACAAAGGATTAACAAGGCTTCTCTTAATCAGATCGGTACTATCAATAGCTGAAGATGAAGTGAAACTATATGTCTTTGACCATGTATCTGTAATATTGGTACCGCCATCAACAAATGCATAAGGTACTCTTGAGAGACCGTAGTATAGTAATCTGGTACTTACATCACCGGGGTTCTGGTTAAAGTAAGCGTCAGTTCCCGGGAAGTCAGTATGGTACTGTATATTGATTATATCCTTGATCCCTTTAGTAGAAAGATCGGAAACTGTTTTTGTTGGTGCAACTGCAGGCGTAGATCCGGCATTTGTAAAGTGTTCAAACAGGACTTTTCTAGTTCTCTGTCCAATTCGAACATCATCAAATGCAAACCCTTCGTTAAGCTGGCCAAAGCTATTTGAACCGTAAGTAACCCTGAATTTAACATCTTTCTTTCCGATGAGGTCATCGAGTTTACGGCGCGATTCAATCCAGGTTGTTGTAGAGTCAGTCCATCCCAACCCATCCGAACCGGTTCCGCCCTTGATCAGCGCTGAATTGTACCAGTTGATCCCATCATCCACCGCTGTTCCAACAGTTTTCCAGGTACTGGCATCACCTATTGTATACTGGATCTTGCTTCCATCGTTATTATGGTCAAACTGCCTGAAGTTTTTCAAACTTATCATTGGTCTTTTCAGATTAGGATCAGAAAAATCAAAACAGGGACTATTGACCCATGAGGCTTCTGTTTTCTGGTTGGCCACGTCAAATCCGGTGTACCATGCGTTATTCCCCGAAGCAGCAGTTTTGATCTTATAAGGCCGGTTTGGTTTTCCGAATGTCCATGTATTTATGGAAATTAAAGAATCTTTTAACCAGCCCTGTCTTCCATTTTCAAAGTTTTCGAAATAATCCTGAAGGGATGTCACGGCATAGGTAGGTCTGATATAGACGTTTTTGGTTACTGTAGCATCACAGTTTTTATAATTTGTCTTTACAGTATAAGTAACATTGAGATATCCGGAGTTACTCTTCAGATGATCTGCCTGGGATCTGTTTGAAACCGAGTCTCCGCTTGTCGTCCCAAATTTCCATGTTCTCCAGATAATCGTTGTACCATTGGTATTTGTTGCATCAAAGAATTTAATTGAATCATTTGACACACCGCTATGATAACAATCCTGCTGCCATGAGAAGTCAGCAACAGGTTTGAAACCAATGTCTATTATTGAATCCCTGGTAGCAGAACAACCATTAGGACTTGAATTGGAAGTAGTAGCTGTTAATCTTATCCTGTGTGTACCACTGGAGCTGAACAGGAAAGATGGGTCTTTACTTCCTCTGGAACTTGATCCGCCTGCATCGTAGAATTCCCATTTCCATGTGGCTACAGGATCAACGGATACTGTTTTATTCGTGAATTTTATTGAATCTGAAGTTGTGTTTATTACGCAAACTTTGGCTATATCAAAGTCAACTTTCGGTGCTTTATTAATTATAATTGGCACAGTATCTGCAACATAACAACCAGTATTAGGATGAGTG
>JAHEYW010000183.1 GCA_023251395.1 Bacteroidales bacterium | reverse complement strand
TTTATCTTGTCTTCATATTGTTCCTGAGGAAGGATACAAGGTTTGCGCGGAACAGGGCATTTCTGCTGGTTGCTGTTCTCGCATCATTTGGTCTTCCATTGATAATACTTAAAACCGGTCATCTGAACAGCTTATTCTACCTTGGAAAGACCCTTTCTGAGATAATAGTTACCGGTGATGCAGGAAAATTATCAGGTCAGTCTGCAGCTGTCAATTCAGTTGACATTCAGATGCTCATTGTCAGAATCTATCTTTGCGGAATTATTGTCCTGGGACTGAAACTTCTATCTGAATTAATAATCCTTGTGATATTAATAAAAAGGAATAAGATCGACGATAATAAGGTCATCTATTGTAAGGGATTTAAAACATCAGGGTTCTCAGCAATGGGTTATATATTCCTTGACAAATCACTTGAGAATGAAGAAGTTTCTGAAATAGTAGTTCATGAACGAAATCATATTGAATTCTGCCATTTCAAAGATATACTTCTGGTTCAGTTATCAATTATCTTACAATGGTTTAATCCATTTATCTATCTTATTGACAGATCATTGAGAGAAATTCATGAGTTTCAGGCCGATCAAAGTTGCCTGAAATCAGGAATTGCACTGGAAAGATATCAGAATCTGCTTCTCAGCAATGTTTTCAGGGTCCGGAAAATTGTTATTACAAACAGTTTTTCCAACCCGGCTTTTTTAAAAAGAAGGATGATTATGATGCTGAAAAGACCCTCCTCTGTTTTGACAAGTCTGAAGGTAATTCTTGCACTTCCGGTTGCGGCTGCCCTTCTGTTTATAATTTCAGCATTTGATAGAGCCGGTGTTTCAGCCAAATCTGAAATCACCGACATTATAGCAGTTACTGAAAACACAATAAACATCTATAAATCACCTGTATATAAAGAACCAGCTAAGCCAGTTTCTGTGAAAATTACTGTTCCCTCAGCACCCAGTGTTCCAGAGAATAAACCTGAGATTCAAACGGTAAAAGAAATAAAGCCGGCATATGCAGAAAGGGATGAACCAACAGAGATATTTGTTGTAGTGGAAGATATGCCGTCTTTCCCCGGTGGTGATGTTGCATTAATGAAATTCATTAATGAAAATATCAAATATCCTGAAGCTGCTAAAACTGCAGGTATAACCGGCAGAGTTATTTTACGTTTCGCCGTTCTGTACAATGGAAAGGTAGCAAATACCCAGGTACTCAAAGGTGTCAATCCTGATCTTGACAATGAAGCTATCAGGGTGGTGAATTCCTTGCCCGACTGGACTCCCGGAAGACAGGGTGGCAAAGCAGTTAATGTCTGGTATTCTGTGCCGATTACCTTTCAACTCAAATAATAATCACAATTGAACAAATTAACATTATGCAAAACACAAAAACAATTTGTCGTACCTTATTAAACCTGCTGGTAGCAATCCCACTTTCAGTAGTGTTTTTATCAGGTTTCAGCTCCTGTGCAAAGGTGAAAACCAGCCGTAGTACTCCACAACCTGACATTTTTGTCGTTGTTGAACAGATGCCTGTCTTCCCCGGAGGTGATAGTGCTCTGATGAATTTTATCACTACAAATATTAAATACCCGGCCGAGGCAAAAAGCAAAGGGGTCCAGGGAAGAGTAATAATGAGATTTTCAGTCAATAAAGACGGATCTATCGGCAACATTACTGTTCTGAAGGGTGTCAATCCACTACTGGATGCTGAATCGCAAAGAGTCATTGGTCTGTTGCCTAAATGGCAACCCGGAAAACAGGGAGGCAAACCGGTTAATGTCTGGTATGCAATTCCGGTTACATTTGCACTCAAATAATCTTCTGATTAAAATAAAGATCATGTTAAAACTGGCCCTCAATGAGGCCAGTTTTTCTTTTTTACGGTATTATAAAACATTACATTTGCGTTTACATTTTTCAATTGTCATGAAACTTGAAGAAAGGATCAATGCGTTTTCTGAACTTGGCAGAATTATAAAAGGTACAATTCAGGGAGAAGAGAATAAGTTCTCCTCAAAGCTGAATAACGAAATTATCAGCCAGGAAAAAGATAATGCCTGGTTTACAGCAGCGAATGTAAGGATGGCTCTGAAAGCTATTGGGGCTATGCTAACATCTGAAAATCTTACTTCATGGACAAGAAGGTACCCCGCGATTGAACACAGGGAGGACTCTTTTACTGTTGGTGTGGTCATGGCTGGTAATATTCCACTTGTCGGGTTTCACGATTTTCTTTCTGTTCTTATAAGTGGAAACAGAATTGTTGCCAGGACAAGTTCAAAAGATTCAAGCCTGATCAGAGAATTAAGCCACATTCTATGCTTTATCAATCCTGAATTTAACAGGTTTATTTCCTTTACAGACGGGGTACTTAAAGATTTTGATTTAATAATTGCCACAGGAAGTGATAACAGTTCAAGGTATTTCGAATATTATTTTGGAAAATATCCTCACATAATAAGGAAGAACAGAACCAGCATAGCCGTACTTGAGGGGAATGAAACTTCTGAAGAACTCCAGAATCTGGGTACTGATATATTCTCATATTTTGGTCTTGGGTGCAGGAATGTTTCAAAAGTATACTTGCCTGAGGGATATGATATTATTAATATGGTAAAAAACTGGAACAACTTTTCGGATATAATAAATCATAATAAGTACGCCAACAATTACGACTTTAATAAAGCTATCTGGATGGTAAACAGGGAAAAATTCACTGATACCGGGTTTTTGCTTCTGAAAGAAAGCACTGAGCTGGCCTCACCTGTTGCAGTACTGTTCTATGAATACTATGATAATGAGAGAAACCTGCAAAAAGTAATGTCGGCAAATGGTGAAAAAACACAGTGTATCTGCGGAAATAAATATATACCTTTTGGCAAAGCCCAGTATCCTGAACTTTGGGACTATGCAGATAATGTTGATACATTTGAATTTCTTTTAAAAAAAAAATCACCGGGAATAAGGTAAAATAAAAAATATTATATTGCACCACTTGAATTAAGACAGAATATGGTTTACAGATTTGTTGTTTTATCGGATGAGGATGAGTCATTTGTAAGGGAATTTGAATTTCTTGACAGCCATACTTTGATAGATTTTCACACCATGATTCAGGATGAACTTGAGTTTGATAAATCTCAAATGGCGTCATTCTACCTCTCTACAGATAACTGGGAAAAGGAAGAAGAGTTTACCCTGTTCGATATGGGTACCGGATCATCCACAATGGAGGATGCAGTTCTTGAGGATGTAATCTTCAGGAAAAACCAGAAACTGTTGTACGTGTTTGACTTCTTCAATGACAGGGCTTTGTTCATTGAATATACTGGTGAAAGCAAAGAAATTGATGGACGTGAATACCCTTCTTGCACAAATTCGAAAGGGATACCTCCAAAACAAGTGGTATTTGGCGGAACCTCCCGTAAGAATTACACCAATATTGTAGTATCTGACGAAGAAGAGGATGAGGCCCAGGTTGATGACGATCTATTCTTCAACGGCGAGGATGAAGAAACCCTTTCTGACTTTGATGAGAATATCGAACCATTGAATGAAGAGGAAGAATAATTCTTCATTCTCAGGTTTTTAATCAATGCCAAATAACTTAATTGTACTTCTGGGACCAACTGGTGTCGGAAAAACTGACATTGCTGTTGAAATAGCAGGTATCTACGGCTGTGAAATTATTTCATGCGACTCCCGGCAATTTTATCGTGAAATGTCAATCGGGACTGCAGTACCATCTGAAGATCAACTCAGTAGAGCCAGACATCATTTTATTAAATTCCTTTCGATAAAGGATTATTACAGTGCCAGCAGATTTGAGACAGATGTGATAAATATGCTTCCTCAATTATTTGCAAAGAACAATCTGGTTATGATGGCCGGCGGTTCTGCAATGTATATTGATGCTGTCTGTAAGGGATATGATGACATTCCTGATGTTGATCCCGTAATACGCGACAAATACATTTCTCTGTATAAGAGGGAAGGAATAGAAAGTCTCCGGATGGCACTTAAAGTACTTGATCCTGAACATTACAGTAAGGTAGACCTGAAAAACTATAAAAGAATAATCAGAGCTCTTGAAATCTGCGATTCTACCGGGAAGCCATACTCTGCATTTCTGAAGAATCAAAGGAAATCGAGGGATTTCAGGATAATCAGGATCGGCCTCAACAGACCGAGAAAAGAGCTTTACGATCTGATCAACATCCGTGTTGACAAAATGCTGGCAGAGGGTCTGGAAAAGGAGGCCAGATCGCTTTACGAATTCAGACACCTTAATGCCTTAAACACAGTTGGTTATAAAGAATTATTCGATTATTTCGACAGAAGTATTTCTTACGAGAAAGCAATAGAACTTATTAAACGGAACAGCCGTCGTTTTGCTAAACGTCAGATGACATGGTGGGCAAGGGATAAAGAAATAAAATGGTTCCACCCTTTGGAGGCAGCTAAAATTATTGAATATATCAGAAAGGAAATCGATGGGTCTTAAAGTCGTGCAGTCTTGGAGTCTTGGAGTCATGAGTCTTGGAGTCTATCAGTATCTCAATCCCTCGGTCTCTTTGTCCATCACATAATATGCTTCAATCTCGAGATAGTCTCAGCGGGGTTTCTTGAGCTGAAAACAGTATTACCTGCAACAAGCACATCAACTCCTGTCTGAATGAGTGTGGCAGCATTCTTAAGATCAATACCGCCATCCACCTCAATCATGACATTGAATGCACCTTCTTCTATCATATTTTTTAGTTCGGCAATCTTCCTGTAACTCTCCAGTATGAAAGATTGCCCTCCAAAGCCAGGGTTGACAGTCATTATAAGTACCATATCGATATATGGCAGAATATTTTTCAGAACAGAAACCGGTGTATGCGGATTTATGGTTACAGCTGGTTTCATTCCAAGATTCCTTATCTCGCTGACAGTTCTGTGAAGATGCACACAAGCCTCATAATGTACATTAAGTATATCAGCTCCGGTATCGCGGAATGCCGATAGATATTTATCCGGCTCAACGATCATCAGGTGAACATCGAGTGGTTTCTTTGAATATTTCTTAATGGTCTTGATTACCTGGAATCCAAAGGAGATATTTGGCACAAATACCCCATCCATTACATCTATGTGAATCCAGTCAGCTTCACTTTTATTTAGCATCCTGATCACTTTTTCAAGATTACTGAAATCAGCAGTAAGAATAGATGGAGATATTAAATGTGCCATATAAAAATTTATGAAAGAAGTTTCACGGAATGATTATCCCAGGTAAGTTTTAAGGATCCGGCAACGGGTTGTAAATTGAATTCTCTTAATTGCTTTTTCCTTAATTTGCCGTACTCTCTCTCTAGTTAGCTTAAGCTCCTCTCCTATTTCCTCCAGAGTGAAGGGGTGTTTCATATTTATTCCGAAATATAGTTTGAGAACTTTAGCTTCCCTTGGAGAAAGGGTACTTAAGGCGCGTTCAATTTCGTATGAAAGTGACTCATTTATTAGGTTCCGGTCGGGACTAGGTGCATCGGTATTAGGAATGACGTCGTACATAGAATTCTCTTCCTCGGAGCTTATAGGGGCATCCATGCTTACAGTACGTCCATTGGTTTTCAATGATTCCTTTACTTCATCAGGGGCCATTTCAAGCATATCGGCAATTTCCTGCGATGAAGGTTCCCTTTCATATTCCTGTTCGAGTTTGGAGAATGCCCGGTTTATCCTGTTTATTGAGCCGATCTTATTAACCGGAAGTCTTACAATCCTTGCCTGTTCTGCAAGAGCCTGAAGAATTGCCTGCCTGATCCACCACACAGCATAAGAAATGAACTTAAAACCGCGAGTTTCGTCAAACCGTTGTGCTGCCTTAATGAGACCGAGGTTTCCTTCGTTGATCAGGTCGGGAAGGCTCAATCCCTGGTTCTGATATTGTTTGGCAACAGAAACAACAAATCGGAGGTTTGCTTTTACAAGCTTTGAAAGTGCTTCAGGGTCACCTGCTCTGATCCTTCTGGCAAGATTAACCTCTTCCTCCGGTGTAATCAGATCAACTTTCCCTATCTCCTGAAGGTATTTATCAAGGGAAGGTGTATCACGATTAGTAACCTGTTTGGTTATTTTTAGCTGACGCATTCTCTTGCCTGTTAATTAATATTGGTCAGGTTAAAGGGACAATAATACAATTTTAGCAAAAAAAACTGTTCCTCAGCATGGTAAGTCCAAAATAATTTGATTTTAAACATTTCTTTTATTAAATTGCGCGGTGAATTTTTTCATTGAAAATCAGTTTATTGATCTAATTATTTATTCCTTTCACATTTTTTATATTATTTATTTTGAAATATATAAGCAATTTTATTTAATATTGCATCGTTTTTTGGATAAGTAAAAATCAGCTGAGTTTTCCATCGGGCTTAATCTCGTTGAAGCTCTGGTCTCCACAAAATTTCATAGATCGTTAAT
The DNA here is from genome assembly GCA_023251395.1 of Bacteroidales bacterium. Taxonomy (GTDB): domain Bacteria; phylum Bacteroidota; class Bacteroidia; order Bacteroidales; family VadinHA17; genus LD21. Next base: position 986 of record JAHEYW010000183.1, on the reverse strand, counting down.
TTTCCATTTATCATTAAATTATGTACGACATTCTTGAGTTAAGTAAAAAACTTGTTCCTGAATTAAGGGAGATAGCCAGGGAACTTAAAATCAATAAGGCAGATACACTTAAAAAGCAGGATCTGATCTACAAAATACTTGATCAGCAAGTAATTGGATCAACCGACTCCGCTCCGGCTACACCAAGAGAGAGTGAAATACCAGAGCAAACCTCAGGTAGTCAGCAACAGGATCAATTCCAGAGACGTGGTAAGAGGCCGAGATTCGTAAAGAATGGGGGACCTGCACCTAAAGAATCTGTTATCTCCGTGTCGCCTGATGCTCTCTCAAGGCCAGATACAAGGACCAGGGAATGGTATGAGCAGAACCGCAAACAGGAACAAAAACCTGAGGAAAAACCTGATCCTTTTAAAAAACTTGATTCAAACAACGAGGAAAGGAAAAATAACCCCTGGAGGCAGGAACAGAGACCTGAGCCAAGAAGAGACTTTGTACACAATCCCGGAAAGGAAAATCAGGAAAAAAGTGAAACTGTTAAAACAGAAGTCCCTTTTGATCCTATGCTGCCACTTGGTACAGGTGAATTGCTGGATGAAGAAATAAAGCCTGCAGGTGAAATATTTGCACACGAAAATATTGCTGAGCCACAGTTTACAGAACCTGCTGTATCTGAAGTAATTGAAACACGAGATATTAGAGAGGAAAGAAAAGAGAGACCTTTTGATTTTGAAGGACTCATATTCAATACAGGTGTTCTTGAGATAATGCCGGATGGTTATGGTTTTCTGAGATCTGCCGATTATAACTATCTGAGTTCACCCGACGATATTTATGTATCGCAATCTCAAATCAAACTTTTCGGACTGAAAACCGGTGATACAATCAAAGGATCAATAAGACCTCAAAAAGAGGGTGAAAAATATTTCCCGCTTATCAAAGTTGAAGAAATAAATGGAAGAAGTGCTGACTTCATAAGGGACAGGGTT
>JAHEYW010000182.1 GCA_023251395.1 Bacteroidales bacterium | reverse complement strand
AGATTTTTTATAAGGAAGAATCACAGGCGCAAAAGATGTTTAAGCTGTTTTCCCGCGTGATGCTACAGGAAATGCGCGACAATACATTCAGACCCAGACAAAGAGAGCTTCTAAATAAAAGTTTCGGGAAAGAGGTGAGGAGAGCTTTTTAATCTTTCAGAGGTATGGAAACGTCGTTCGAGAAAATTGATTCAATATTTGAATTTACCGGTTCATGGGGTATCCCGTCAAAATGTGGTATCAAACATTTCAAAGTCAATGGAAAAGATTGTATTATTGTGTCGGAATTGTATAAAGACAATCCGGGAACTTCAATTACCCAGGTACCAGAATCACTAGCGATGCAAGTGTGTGAAAACCTGAAGATTGATCCGGAAAATCTAATTTATATCGAACATTGTCCTGATATGAATTCCAAGCTTTCATTTTATAATGAGGAATTTTATGAGGTCAGGTTTGAACTGACCGATGGTAAATTTGTTAACCCATCCTGGCACATGCTGAGCATGGATGAAAAGATGAGCTATTTTAATAGTAAAAGCTGAACAATGAATTTTCTGACATTTATATCTTTATTTTTCATTTTTTCTGGTAGTGGAAATAACCAGCAGATATTTAAGATATGGGGTGGAACATCTGTTGCTCATTACAGTATAGATACTCCTGTACTTACAACTTTTGCAGCGCCCAGGGAAATTAATACTCGTGTGGCCGTTATAATATGTCCGGGTGGTAGCTATTATCATTCTTTCAGCATAAACCAGGAGGGCTATAATGTTGCAAAATGGTTCCAGGGAAAAGGGATAAATGCATTTGTCCTTAAGTACAGGGTTGGTTTCTTCGGGTTCCATCATCCTGCAATGATCGAGGATCTTCAAAGATCCATTCAATTTGTAAAGGAAAATGCAAAGAACTGGGATATTGATACCACAAAAGTTGGATTGATAGGATTTTCTGCCGGAGGTCATCTGGTTGCTTCAGGTGGAACATTGTTCAAGGAAGATTTTCTTTACCCGCTTGGCATAAGACCAAAAGTAAGCTTGCGTCCTAATTTTGTGGTTACTGTTTATCCAGTTATTTCAATGCAGGACAGTATTGCCCATAAGTGGTCACGCAAAAATCTTCTTGGGCCTAATTTCACAAAGGAACAGGCAGATAAAATGTCTCTTGAAAAGCAAGTCAGCAAAGATGACCCTCCAATGATGGTTGTGGTGGCTAAAGACGATCCTGTAGTGGACTGGAGAAATGGCTATTACTTTTATGAAAGCCTACAGAAAGCAGGAGTCAGCAGTGAACTGTATATAAATGATAAAGGGGGACATGGTTTTGGGATTGACCCCAAAAAAGGCGGGGTTGCAGCCCTATGGAATATTGAATGTCTGAAGTGGTTGCATCAGGTTGGGATTTTATCTGGTTATTTAACCAAAGTGAATGATACCGGAAATTGAAATACAATCGGCTGATATTATCCGGAAATATCAGGAAGAACAACTGCAAAAGCTGATATCATATCTTGCCGGGCATTCAGTTTTCTATAAGAACCTCTTTAGAAAAGAAAAAATAAATTACCAGAAGATCCGGCATCTCTCTGATCTCCTTGATATTCCGGTTACGGATAAAGACCATTTACAACATTTTAACAATGATTTTATCTGTGTTCCCCGGAACAGGATAATAGATTATATCACAACAAGCGGAACACTTGGTGATCCTGTTACTTTTGCTATGAGCGACGGTGACCTCGATCGTCTTGCTTATAATGAATATATTTCGTTTGCCTGTGCCGGAGGAAAACCGGGTGATGTGTTCCAGCTTATGACCACTCTGGATAAAAGATTTATGGCCGGGCTCGCATATTTCATGGGAGTAAGGAAGCTTGGAGCCGGAATAATCAGAGTAGGAAACGGTATACCTGAACTTCAATGGGATTCAATAAAAAGATTCTCTCCCAATAATATTATTGTAGTCCCGTCTTTTATTCCAAGGATTATAAAGTACGCAGAAGAAAATGGAATCGATTACCGGAATTCAGGAATTAAAAGGGCTGTATGCATCGGTGAAAACCTGCGGAACCAGGATTTTTCGCTAAATCTTTTAGGCCAGAAGATTAAAGATAATTGGGATATTGATCTTATTTCGACCTATGCATCAACCGAAATGGCCACATCATTTACTGAATGTCAGTATGGCTGTGGCGGCCATCATCATCCTGAGCTCATCATTACAGAACTGCTGGATGATAACGGAAAACCAGTCGTGGAGGGAGAACCGGGCGAACTAACAATTACTACCCTGGGTGTTGAAGCGATGCCACTCCTGAGATTCAGAACCGGTGATATTTGTTCTTTCCATTATGAACCATGCAAATGCGGTAGAAGAACAAAAAGAATCAGTCCGATCTTCGGACGAAAGAATCAGATGATAAAGTTCAAAGGAACTACCATATTCCCTTCATCAATCTTTGATATTCTGGATCATTCAGACCATATCGAAAACTATGTTGTAGAGGTTAGTACAAATGATCTGGGTACTGATGATGTGGTCGTCTATATCGGATGTACTAATAATTCTGAAAATGTTGCCAAGGAGCTGAAGGACAAATTCAGGGCAAAACTGAGAGTTACTCCTGAAATTAAGTTAACCTATGTTGAGATCATCCAGAAGATCCAGTCGCCTGAAAAAAGCAGGAAACCAGTGAAGTTTATTGATAAACGAAACAATCACAATTGATGTTGAATGAATTTGATGACATTCGTCCTTACTATGATGAGGAGATCCATGAAGCAATGCACAGGATTGTTCTCAGCCCGTTTTTTGAGACTATTGTAAACTTTCTTTTCAAGGATGTTCCGGTAGAACATATTAAGGATAAGTTTCTTTCCTTTAAAAGCGTGCATAGTTTTCAGGTAAACGTGATGTACTCAGCTATACAGAAGATAATAAGAAGTTCATCAACAGGCCTGTTTTATTCGGGTATTGAAAACCTGTCTGTCGATAAAAGATACCTGTTCCTTTCAAATCATCGTGATATATTACTTGACTCAGCAATTCTCCAGATATTACTTTACATAAACGGGCATGAGACTTCAGAAATAACATTTGGAGATAACCTGATGACTTCCCAGTTTATTATTGATATCGGCAAATCAAATAAGATGTTCCGCCTTGTAAGAAGTGGTACACCAAAGGAGATATTCAGGAATTCTATGCATACCTCCAGGTATATCAGGTGGGCCCTTACCGAGCGAAAACAATCGATCTGGATAGCACAAAGAAATGGCAGGACGAAGGATGGCAATGATCAGACTCAAATTGCTGTACTTAAAATGTTTGGAATGAGCGGAGGCAAAGATTTTGTCCAGAATTTCGGAGATCTGAATATCGCTCCTCTTTCAATTTCTTACGAATACGATCCTGCTGATTTCCTTAAGACAAGAGAAATATATATCAGCCGGAGGCAGGCTTATATAAAAGAGCCAGGAGAGGATCTGAACAGTATTATTACAGGCATAACACAGCATAAAGGTGGAATGCATCTGGCCTTTATCGAGCCTGTCGGAGCAGATGAATTGAAAGCAGCTGAATCATTAAATAGAAATGATCAGTTCCAGGCACTGGCTGCCATGATTGATAAAAGGATACACGAAAACTTCAGGCTATGGAACAATAATTATATTGCTTTCGATATGCTGAATGGAGAAACATTTAAGGACCTCTATACTCAAGCGGAAAAAGAACATTTTGTTGCGTACATGAAAAAGGGCCTTTCAGTTATAGAGGGAGACAATGATGAACTTGAATCAATCTTCCTTGATATCTATGCAAACCCTGTTGTTAATTATATGAAGCATAAAGGAAATCAATCCCAGCCACAATTACCCGGTACACGCCAATTTAAAAGCCAGTAATTAATTCTGACCAGATCTCCCATTCTCCCATTCTCCTATTCTCCCATTCTCCCCATCTCCCCATCACTTCTTACAATCACACCTGTAAGAATAAATGAAAATCGGAATAGAAAGCAGAATGAATGTGTTGGCAGCATGAAAATAATTAACCAGGTGTCTGATACCAAACATTTCTTTGCCGGTAATCAGAAAAATCCCACCCATCAGGATAATGAGCACAGCAATTGCTAGTGAAATCCAGCCGATCCAGTTTAGATTTTTCATAATTCAGAATGTTTGTTAATCCTAATCCTTGATTTCTGACATGCAAGTTATTAATTAAGACAGTAAATGTCAACAATATAGCATGCAAAATAACTTATAAACTGAGGGATTAATTCAAATAATTGGAGGAACCGGTGAAACAATGTCTTTATTTTGTTGATTTTAAAAAAGTCAGAGGATGAGCTTATCTATAAATGCTCCTTTAAAAGCGATTTTATGGGATTGAAGATCCGCTGAATAAGTCTCATATCTTCTGTAATAACCTCAGCTGATCCTGTCATCTCACCCAGGAAAGTAAGCTGTTTCCCATAATTTGTGATCAATCCGTCTGGAAAACGGACCTCTGCAAGGTAAAATTTTTCATCAGGTGCAAGCGAGATCTTTTCGATTTTCCCTATTACCATTCCAAATTCCATGTAAGGATAATTCGAGAATCTGATATTGACCCTCATATCTTTCTTCACTTTACCGGAGCCGGTTACCGGCAGTTTAAGGATGCCTATAATATTTCCTTTTTCTGATGGAACAACTGTAACAACAAGATCTCCGGTGGTAACGTTCTGATTAAGACTCCAGACTCTGGAAAAAGTCAGTCTGCCGTCAACTGGAGAGATTAAAACATATTCCTGTTCCCACTTTGCTATATTGGCTTTAAGGTTGCTAAGCAGTTGTCTTAGAGATACATCATATTCCGCATCTTTTGTGGATCTTTCAAGATTGAGGTCAAGCACCTGCATCTCAAGTTGTGAATGGAGTATCTGTGAATTGGTAAGTGAAGTCCTGGCAGATTCAACTGTGAATTTTTTCTGAAGAAGATTCATTCTTGATCCTTCAAAATCAGAGGGTGACAGAACCTTTTGGATGAAGAGCATTGAATCCCTGTTATAACTGGTTTTGGCTAATTCAAGGTCTTCAGTCTGGAGTGCAACCTGTCTTTTGAGCTGTACGATAAGATTCTGGTAATACTTGATCTGGTTTTGCAAACCGGATATTTTTTTCCCGGAAACATCTCTTGATGTGAATCTGATATAATCTTCAAGTTTTGATCTGAACTGGGAGAAGGATGATTCTATTTCCCCGAATGATGATGAAGTGAAATCGATTCTGGAATATGACGTCTTATCAAGCCAGTTTCCAGAATCATACCCCGCGATTGATTCCTTAAGCTTAATTACGTCAGCTGTTACCGCTGCGTTCTCAATTACTGCTACAATCTTTCCTTTTTCTACAAGCTGGTTATCGGCAGCAAATAAACATGTGATCTTTCCGGAGGATTTAGCAACAAGATTAACAGGTATATTTTCATTCGTAACTGTTATTGTGGATACAATAATATCGGGGTATTTAAAGATCCAGCTACCGATGAAAAGGAGCGTAATAACTCCGAGAAGAACCGTCATACCCCAGACAAGTATCCATTTTGGAGGTGAGCCAAGTATCTCCTGAACATCCTCACTATATAGTTCGATATCTTTATTTTTATTTTCAGATGACATAAGAACGTTACTTTTGATCACTACTAATTACCAAGTTCAAGCTGATTTTTAACCAGATGATAATATCTGCCCTTAAGGTCTGTCAGTGTATTGTGATCACCCTTTTCCACTACTTTTCCTTTTTCCAGGACAATAATCTGATCTGCATTTTTTACTGTACTTAGCCGATGGGCAACCACCACAACAGTTCTGCCTTTGAAGAATTTATTGAGATTCTCCATAATAGCTAATTCATTATTGGCATCCAGAGCATTGGTAGCTTCATCGAAGAATACATATTCCGGGTCCTTATAAACAGCACGGGCGATAAGGATTCTTTGTTTCTGTCCCTGACTTAGCCCGCTTCCTTCCTGGCCGATCTTTGTATTGTAATTCAGTGGCAGGCTTAGTATATACTCATCTATGTTTGCCGCCTTTGCTGCATCCGAAAGTTTTAATGTATCAATGTTTTCAAATCCAGGGGCGATATTTTCAGCTATAGTTTCGGAAAAAATGAAACCATCCTGCATAACTGCCCCGCACTTGCTGCGCCAGTATGCCCCATTTATATTATCAAGTGATCCGGCTCCGATCTTTATTTCCCCTGATTCAGGTTTATAAAAGCCCAGAATAAGTTTTATGAGTGTTGTTTTCCCGCTTCCGCTGGCACCTACGATAGCTGTAATTTTACCATTTGGTATTTCCAGGGAAACATCATCAAGCACAGCAGGAGATCGGGGTCCCTCATACCTGAATGTTACATTTCTTATTACAATATCCTGCGCTTCAGGAATTGAAGTCAATCTGTTTTTTTCAGCTGGTTCTTCATCCTCTTTCAGATGTATTTCCCCCAGTCTTTCCAGGCTTATCTTTGCATCCTGAAATGATTGTATAAAACCTATCATCTGATCAATAGGAGAGGTGATCTGCCCTACAATGTAAGTAATCGCCATCATCATGCCAAGGCTTATTTCACCATGGATAACGGCTCTTGCTGCCAGGAATGATATAAATATTGAAGTAGTCTGAGAAAGGAATAGAGATCCAACCTGTTGATATTGTCCAAGGGCAAGGCTTTTAATATTAATTCTGAAAAGATTAGCCTGGATTATTTCCCATCTCCAGCGTTTCTGTTTCTCAGCATTATTAAGCTTGATCTCCTGCATTCCTGTTATTAGCTGAAATAGAGTACTCTGGTTCCCGGATGCAAGGGCAAACCGTTTATAGTCAAGCTCTCTTCTTTTCCTGAGAAATAAGAGTATCCACAATATGTACAGGGTGTTACCGATCAGAAAAATTGTGAGGATACGCAAATCATATACAGCAAGGACTATCCCGAAAATAATAAGATTTACCAGCGAAAACAGAGTAGCCAGAGATGATCCTGTCAGAAAATTCTGGATCCTTGTATGATCCCCAATACGTTGCATGATATCTCCGATAAGCTTTGTATCAAAAAAACCAATCGGTAATTTCATGAGTTTAATGAGAAAGTCAGAAATCAGGGAAATGTTGATCCTTGTTGTAATGTGTAATATTATCCAGCTTCGAAGAAAATCAACAGACATTTTCCCTGCGAAAAGCACAAGCTGGGCCATAAGGATCAGTGTAATGAATCCCAGATTCTGATTACCGATACCTTTGTCTACAACTGCCTGGGTAAGAAATGGAAAAAGTAGCTGGAGCAGGCTTCCGAGGATCATTCCAAGGATAAGCTGGAGGATAAATTTTTTATGAGGCCTGAGGTACCGGAGAATATATTTGATGCTGCTCCGGTCAGTTTCTTCTCCAACTTGCTCAT
>JAHEYW010000181.1 GCA_023251395.1 Bacteroidales bacterium | reverse complement strand
AGTGCTGAGGCCATAGGTACATAAGTCAGAGACAATATTGCTGCACCAAGGAGAGCAAAGGTAACAACCTGAGCCATAGGCCTGAACATTTTCCCTTCGATACCAACAAGAGCCATAATAGGAAGATAAACTATGAGAATAATAATCTGGCCAAATGTGGCGGAGCTCATCATTCTACCAGCTGATTCAATGACATTTGAATCCATCTGTTCCCTGTTCATTCCTTTGAAGTCACAATAACGGCTGCTGACAGTGATCCTGTGCACGACACTTTCAACAATAATTACGGCACCATCTACGATCAGGCCAAAATCAATTGCCCCCAGGCTCATCAGATTACCTGATACTCCAAAGATGTTCATCAGTGAAACAGCAAACAGCATAGAAAGCGGAATCACTGATGCGACAATAAGCCCGGCACGAATATTACCCAGAAGGATAACGAGTATAAAAATGACAATGAGAGCACCCTCAAGCAGGTTCCTTGACACTGTACCGATTGCACGTCCGACAAGATCAGATCTATTGAGATAGGGTTCTATTCGTACCTGCCTGGGCAGTGATTTCTGGATCGATTTGATCCTGTTTTGCACATTATCGATAACCTGGTGGGCATTTTCGCCTTTAAGCATCATTACCACCCCTCCTACTGCCTCAGTTGTATCAACCACCAAGGCGCCATACCTGACAGCATTTCCGTATTTAACCGTACCAATGTCCCTTATAAGGACAGGTATTCCATTATCATTTGTTTTGACAACTATTTTCTCAATATCACTGAGTGACTTTACCAGACCTATACCTCTTATGAAATAAGCATTCGGATTTTTATCAATATAGGCACTCCCTGTATTTTCATTATTATTTTCAAGTGCAGCAAAAATATCGGTAAGGGTGAGTTTCAAACCTCTCAATCTTTCCGGATTCACGCCAATTTCATATTCCTTGACAAAACCCCCATAGCTATTAATATCTGCAACACCCGGTGTTCCCAGCATTTCTCTTTTCACGACCCAATCCTGCAATGTTCTTAGTTCCATTGGGTCGAATTGCTTTTCAAAACCTTTTTCAACAGCCAGCCGGTACTGGTATATTTCTCCCAGACCTGTTGAAATCGGAGCCAGGGAGATTGACGCAAGACCTGATGGAATAGATTCCTCTGCATCTTTCAGCCGTTCATTTAACTGTTGTCTGGCCCAGTAAACATCCACACCATCCTTAAATACTACTGTAACAACTGATAACCCCAGCCTTGAAATTGACCTTAACTCGATGATGTCAGGTACGTTGGCTACCGATACTTCAATAGGAGCAGTAATAAAGCTTTCAACCTCCTGGGCCGCAAGCGATGGCGAAATTGAAATGATCTGGACCTGGTTGTTGGTTATATCTGGAATGGCGTCTACAGGAAGTTTTGTTAGAGAGTAGATACCCCAACCTATTAAGATCAGAACAAAAAGTATAACAATGAATTTATTCCTGACAGAAAATGAAATGATACGATTGATCATCTGCTGGTAAATTTAAAAATGAATTTATTAATCGTGAAAAAAGACGAATGACTTTCCGACATATAATAGAAAGCAGCGGATGTAATTAGAGCTAGGCTCAGCTGTTGACCGGAGGAGCTCTGAAAGAATATACCTCAAGAAAGGGCTTAGAAACTGAAATCGTATGATGATCAGTTATAGTAATTAAATAAACCTGGGAATATGGAATTTCCTGCTTGCAGGACAGGTTGAAATCATTGGAATTCGTCATCACTGAAGGTACAACCTTTATTGTTTCAACAGCCGTCAGTTCATTGAACGCATGACAATGAACCGGTAGTCTGTTACTATGTGAAGGTTCTTCCCGGGATACAGGACAACTATCCTCTGTATCCCCAAACAGATCAGTTGAATGATGGTCATGCGGAATAATCTGATGTGCAAGAATGATAATAAGTGCAAACCAGAGAGTAAATATTCGTATTGGACGTATATTCTTCCTCAAATTCTCAAATTAACCCGCAAATATAAAGATTTGAATTCCGGAAATCAAGAAAAATAACTCTATTAGTACATTTTAACATGCTGCCTTTGATTATTTAGTTTATACCAGTTGAAATTCATTCCTGTCCGGATCTTACTATACGTTAAAAATGCTTTAATTAGATGCAAAATAACTACTGTGAAAAGAGAACTCTCCATAACTGAAGATGGTTCACATACAATCTATCTGCCTGAACTCAATGAACATTACCATTCAATTCATGGAGCCGTACAGGAATCATCACTTGTATTCATAAAATATGGACTGGATATTTGTAAGGAAGATCCTGTTAAAATCTTTGAAGTAGGATTTGGTACAGGTCTCAATGCATTGTTGTCCTGCATTTATAGTATGCAAAACGGCAGGAAAGCATATTATACTTCAATTGAAAAATATCCTCTTGATGAAAGTCTCATAATGGCACTTAACCATTATGAATTTGCGGGGGAAAATGGCAAAGAGATTTTCAGCCGGATACATAATGCCAGATGGGGCCGGAAAGAGGTAATCAATAACCATTTCTGTCTTGAGAAAATAGAATTTGACCTAACGAAAGAAATTCCGGAGGGGACATTCCATGTTATCTTTTTCGATGCATTTGGTCCTGAAAAGCAACCGGAAATGTGGACACCTGAGATTTTTGAAAAGATAGCTTCTATTACCTTGCCAGGAGGAATTCTTGTAACATATTCCTCCAAAGGAGATGTCAAGCGGGCACTTAAATCGAAAGGATTCATGGTGCAGCTTCTGCCAGGTCCACCCGGCAAAAGGCAAATGATAAGGGCAGTTAAAATGTAAAAAATAGTTAATTTACCTTTTTTGCTTTGATCAAAATACTATCTTAGCGCAAATTTTAATTAAAATATTAATTTATGAAAATCAAAGGATTAATTGCGACCACGATAATCGTGACCATGGTTCTAAGTTCATGTTCCACAGGATCATTCAAAAATGCCAAACTAGCCACTGAAAATGATACACTTTCATATGCTATTGGAACAAATTTCTACGGACAGTTAAGCAGAGACAGTATCTTTCTTAATCCGGCAGTACTTGCAAAATCACTTGTTGACGCAAAAGCCGGAAAATCATTAATGACCGATGCGGAACTTCAGAATTTCTTTGCAAGATTTTCAGCAAAAATGCAGACTGTTCAGGCACAAAGGCAGGAAGCTGAAATGCAGAAACAGGCAGAAGCAAACAAAATTGCATATAAGAGTGTAATTGCAGAAGGCGATTCATTCCTGAATATTAACAAAGCAAAGAAAGGTGTTATTGTCACCGAAAGCGGTCTTCAGTATGAAGTAGTAAAAATGGGAACTGGTAAAAAGCCAAGTGCTACTAACACTGTAAAAGTTCATTACACTGGCACTCTTATCAATGGCACGAAATTCGATTCATCGTATGATCGTAAAGAACCAGCAACATTCCCTGTTAATGGAGTAATCAAAGGCTGGACAGAAGCATTACAGCTTATGCCTGTCGGTTCAAAATTCAAACTTTATATTCCTGAAAATCTTGCATATGGGGCACAAGGTGCAGGTGATGTAGTTAAACCTTTCTCCACTCTTATTTTCGATGTTGAACTCCTTGAGATAATACAATAATAAGCATGAGAACTGGCGAGATACATACCTCAAAGGGTATAATGAAGATCCACTTCTTTGAGGAAGATGCACCCGGAACTGTTGACAATTTTGTAAAACTTGCGAAAGAGGGTTTCTACGATGGTCTTGCATTTCACAGAGTTATTCCTGACTTTGTCATCCAGGGTGGGTGCCCTTATTCAAAAGACATCAGCGATCCAAGAGTTGGAACAGGTGGCCCGGGTTACCAGATCAAATGTGAATTATCAGGTAATAACCAGTATCACGATAAAGGAGTCCTTTCCATGGCACATGCCGGAAGAAACACCGGCGGGTCACAGTTCTTTATTTGCCATAACAGGTCCAACACAAAACACCTCGACAGGCAACATACATGTTTCGGAAAAGTGACTGAAGGTCTTGATATTGTTGATTTAATACAAAAAGGCGACAAAATCGAAAAAATAACAATAACAGAAGAGTAGATTTTATGGCATTTGAAATTACAGGAAAGGTGATTGAAGTCTATCCGACAACACAGGTCAGTGATAAATTCAGAAAGCGTGAATTCGTTATTGAAAAGAAAGAATCAGGTGGATCAGCGGTATTTGTTGATTATCTGAAATTTCAACTGGTCCAGGATAAATGCGATCTTATCAATGAATCGTTCATGCAGGAAGAAGTAAAGATCTGGTTTAATCTTAAAGGTAATAAGTGGGAACGTGACGGACGAATCAATTACTTTACAAACCTCGATGCCTGGAAAATCGAGAAGACCGCCGGATCAGGACGCGAACAATCAGTTCAAACCGGGAAAACACTCGAGGATATACCTCCTGAAATTGATGAACTGAGTGATCTGCCATTCTGAGATAAATCTTATTGACATTTCATTCAACATATATTATAAATCCGGGTTAAAAGAAATCCGGATTTATTTTTTCATCATATTTTTTAAGTACTTTATTTAATTTACAGTTTATTGAATCAGACCTCTGATTTGTAAATTAGTAAACATATTTTATAAACCTGATAATAATAACAATTCATGAAATACCTGTTTGCATCAGTATTGATTGGGATCTGTCTGGGCACATATTCTCAACAAGTAGAAGTTGTGACAAAAAGCGAACTTTCGCGTCAGGTCCAGCTTCCATATGACCGCATAGTTCAACCTGCAGGATTCCAGATTGAATTTGGTCTGAATACAGCAGAAAACCATGCTCTCGATGCATCCATGTCACCCGACGGGAAATGGCTTGCCGTTGAAGAACGCTATAGCATTGTATTTATCTCAACATCAGATAATAAGAATTCATTTACGCTACCAAATTCACTTCATCCCAACCTTTCCGGAGTAATGAATACTTATTCAGGTATTATCTGGCACAGTGGCACTGAAGGACCTGAAGTCTACTGGAGTGTTATGGGAAGAAACAACCGGTCATATGTTGCCTCCGCAAAGTGGGATGGGACAAAAGCAGAATTCATCCGACTTATAGATTTTAAAGCTGTCGCTCCGTCAGAAATGGCCCTTCCAAACGAAATAATGATAAGAAAAGAAGGTGATACCGAATTCCTTTATGTTGTACTGAATGGAAATAACCAGGTCGTAAAACAGGAATTGATAACAAATAAAGTCATCTGGACCACAGATCCCGGAGTTGCACCATACGGAATTGCAGCAGCTTCAGGGAAATTGTTCGTAACCAACTGGGCGGGCAGGCATCCTGAACAGGGGGATAAAGATGTTGCAGGTGTTCCCTGGGGGCTGTCAAGAGTGAACAATATTAACGGAGCAACAAGAGAGGGAAGTGTCACAGTTATCGACCCCTCTACCGGGAAGATCCTGAAAGAAATAATTGTAGGGCTCCATCCAAATGAAATTATAAGTGACAAAAGCGGGAAATTCGTATATGTTACTACCTCCAACAGCGACAATGTTTCGGTTATAGATGCAATAAAAGAAGAGGTAAATGAAACAATAAGTGTAAGACTTCAGCCGGAAATAAATCCTTTCTTTGGAGATTCTCCAAACGCCTTATGTCTTTCGTCAGATGAAAAGACCCTTTATGTTGCAAATGGTATGGATAATGCAGTGAGTGTAATTTCACTGGGTAGAAAATCATCACATAAAGGAAGGAATAGTCAAAGCAAAGTTACCGGATTCATACCCACAGGTGCATATCCTTCTTCAATAAACATATCAACCGGAAAAGTGCTTTATATTACGAACCTTGAGGGTAATGGTTCCCATGTTGCAGTAAACAATACAAAAGGGAGAGATCCGATGTTTAATTCTCACCAGAAACTCACATCTGTATCTGTAATTAAAAACCCTGATTCCAGATCACTAAAAGCATACACCGATACAGTTATTGCTTTGAATGACCTTTCAAGAGCAACGGTGTCGATGGAAAAGCCAAGACCTGGAGTTGAACCAAAACCGGTTCCGGAAAGGATAGGTGAACCATCTGTCTTTAAGCATGTACTTTATATTATAAAGGAAAACCGCACATATGACCAGGTTTTGGGTGACATGAAGCAAGGTGACGGTGATCCGTCGCTCTGTGTTTATGGTGCTGAGATAACACCCAATACTCATAAGTTATGTGAGGAATTCATTCTTCTTGACAACTTTATGGTTTCAGGAAAGTGCTCTGCTGAAGGACACCAGTGGACAGATGCCTCAATTGTAACAGATTATATTGAAAAGAACATGCGTGCATGGTTCAGAAGCTATGCACATGTTCAGACTGATGCACTTGTCTACGCCCCTACCGGATTTCTCTGGGATAATGGAATCGCAAACGGGAAAAAAGTCAGGATATATGGTGAGGCCTCATTACCAGTATTCCCTAAAAAAACCACCTGGAAAGATAACTATGATGCTTACCTAAAAGGAGAGAAGCCCGATTTCACAAACAAAACAACAATTGAGCCTGTGAAAAAAATTCTGAGTGAGACTTATCCTTCATATGGTAACCATGAGTTTCCTGATGTGCTCAGGGCCAAAACCTTTATTGATGAATTAAAAAGTTTTGAGGCCATGGAAGGAGACCATCTGCCTGAACTTATGATAATGGCTCTGCCCAACGATCACACAGGCGGAACCAGACAGGGAATTCCCACACCGCGGGCAATGGTTGCTGATAATGACCTTGCTCTGGGCAGGATTGTTGAAGCAGTGAGTAAAAGCAAGTTCTGGGGAAGTACTGTGATCTTTGTTGTTGAAGATGATTCCCAGGCTGGATGGGACCATGTCTCGGCATACCGGACAGTAAGCCTTGTAATCAGCCCATGGTCGAGACTAAAAACGACCAATCATACCTATTATAATCAGCCGTCCATGGTACGGACTATTGAACAAATTCTGGGGTTACCCCCCATGAACATTCAGGATGCAATTGCAAATCCAATGTTCAGCTGCTTCGGTCCTTCACCTGATACAACACCTTATACTGCAGTGCCAATCAATATTCCGATTGATGAAATGAATCCTGCGCTCTCGACTCTCAGCGGCAAGGCCCTTTATTATGCCAAAAAAAGCCATCTTCCTGAATTTGACGGAATTGACACAGGTAATGATGACCTTTTTAACAGGATATTATGGTTCTCGGCAAAAGGAAATGTACCCTATCCGGTTAAATACTCAGGGACTTCCGGTGATGATGAAGACTGAAATAATTGCAGATTGCGGATTGACAAACCAAAAAATCCGAAATCCGAAAACCGAAATATTATCTCCATGGTCAACCCACTTCTTGAAAAATGGTCCACTCCTTTTGAGACTCCCCCTTTTGACAGGATAAATACTTCACATTTTAAACC
>JAHEYW010000180.1 GCA_023251395.1 Bacteroidales bacterium | reverse complement strand
CCCGTGGAGCACCGCTGAATTCAGTATAGTCAGAGTTCAGACCGGTCGGTGACTGACAAGCCCTGTGAAGAAAAGCACGTGCAGAATCGGCACAGTCCCTGTAGAATTGTTCATGGCCATCTTTTGCATATTCTGCCCAGATCTCATAAAATGCAGGAAGATAGTATGATGGATCAGTCCAGTCATATCCTGATTTATCAGGAACAAAGGTTATTTTCTTCTGTTCAACATTGATAACATTCTTCATACCCCCTGTTCCGTCCTTGCTCCACATTGCGTCGAGGATTCTTCTGGCCTCACCATAATAGTCGATACCTGTATTATTTCCCCATCGGTTTGATGCAAATAGAAGGTCGGTTACAAAATATAACTCTCCGTCTGAGGCAGATCCTTCAGAATTATGCTTACCTGTTTCAGGCTTAACGCTCCATGCAAAATATGCATCGCGCGGGCCTCCCTGATGCTGCATATATTTTTTGGTCCAGCGCCACAAACGGTCAAATACATCTTTTTTATTCAGCTGAACAGCCACCATCAAACCATAGGATAATCCTTCGGTTCTTGCATCGTGATTCTTCAGGTCTGAAACATATGCCATTGAATCACCAACTTCAAAATACACCTTGTTTGGTCCTTCAAATACATCATGATACACTTCAGCTACCTTGGCATTGATATCAGCTTGTTTATAGCCTGCCTCGAGAAATACATTTCTGTATTTCCCTGTTTCCCATGCCCCTTTTTTCCAGGGTTTCATCTTTCCCCTTTTATCCTTTATATCTTTTGTACAGTCTTTATCGGCCTGGGCAAAAACCGCAAAATTCAATCCGCAGATTGCTGCTATAATCAAGCACTTAATAATTAAGTTCTTCATTTTGTATGTGTTATTGATTTAAATAAGGTAAGACTACGAATATTACAGTTTAAGATAGATTCAATTCAATGATAGTTTATTGATAGTGTCATTTTAATAATGAAATACGTCAATCTGTATGAAGCGAAGAAACCGTATAATGATCATTGGTTCCCAAATATAGATAATTAGAGCTTAATTATCACGAAGCTGCCTTTGATTCTTCGGCTCCTTACTTTTGATGGAGAAATGTAAATGACAGTCAATAAAAAAAGGGGACTCCAATTGAGATCCCCTCTTTAATATTATAATAACTATAAGCTGATTTTAAAATTTCACAACTTCCCAGTATGCTTTCTTTGGTTGATTGTTTGTATCGAAAAGAAGCGGATAGGCTTTTCTGCCACCCCTGTCGAGCCAGCTGCCACGGTCTGATACGTTCCAGAATGTAACACCTGTGATCTTGTCTTTCTTTTCCCTGAAAACCTTAAAAGCCATCTTGTAAAATTCCATCTGTTTCTTTTCTTTTTCCGGTGTGAAAGCTCTTGAAGTGTCTCTTCTGGAAATTGTTGTCACATCAAGTTCTGTAAACTGAATTTTTAAGCCAAGGGATGCAAATTTGTCTATCGATTCCCTTATCTGGTCTTCTGTGGGGTTATTCATATTCCAGTGTGCCTGAAGGCCGACACCATGAATGGGAACACCCTGTGCAAGAAGCTTTTTGAGCATATTATAGATCTTTTCTCTCTTTACCGGGTTTTCAGTATTATAATCATTGTAGAAAAGTATAGCATCCGGATCGGCTTCATGTGCCCACTGGTAGATTTTTGGTATATATTCTTCACCGCAAATGTTGAACCACGGATCAGTATCCATGTACATTTTATTTACATTGGCAGAATCAGAAATAATTTCGTTAAGAACATCCCAGCAATATACTTTTCCTTTGAAATGCGATACAACAGTTGTGATGTGTTCTTTCAGCCTTGCAAGAGCAACCTCTTTGCTAACCGGTTTGCCCTCGGCATCCTTTGTCATCCATGCTCCTGTCTGTGCATGCCAGCAGAGAGTGTGACCACGAACTTTCATTCCTGCTGCCTGGGCCTGAGCAACAATCTTATCAGCGGGTTCCCAGTTATATCTGTTTTGTTCAGGGTGAATAAGAGCTGGTTTCATAACATTCTCACAGGTAACACTGTTAAAGTTCTTTTTAACCAGTTCCCCGGTAGCACCATCGAATGAATTTGGTCCTACAGCTACACCAATGGGAAAGAAATTCTTGTAATAATCTTTCAGACCCTTTGTGTCCTGCTGACCTGAGTCTATACCCCATGGCCCTTTTGAGCTTGTCAGAAAAATAATGACGGCAACCAGTAGGGTTACCGAAAGAAGCGTAATCCCAGTCCGGATTAGAATTGGCTTGTTTTTCATAGTTTGGTTAGTTTAAGGTTTAATATAATTTTAATAAAATTTGAGTATCGGTTATTATTAATAAGCTAAACAAATATTTACCAGATTCATCGCTAACGCTCGGAATGATAGTGTTTTATGTGGGACTAGAGGAAGAAGCGGCGATTCGTTAAAGTCTGTATTTGGATTTTTGAAAGCCTGTACGAATCGCCGCTTCTTCCTCTTCTAATACAACCACACTCTGTCATCCTGAGTGCTAGCGAAGGATCTCCAATCAATATGAGAAACTTCAATAGAGTTCATTATAATATTGAATTCGTTGCACATTTATTATTCAATCCCAATATTCATTTAATAAAATATCGAATTAAAGGTCCCCTATCCTGGCATAAACAGGACAAGCCAATTTAGAAATAATAGTATAAATATAAATCTTTATCAGTACGTTTTTTAAGGGATATTTAATGCTTTAGAACATACATCCGGACGTGTTCTCCGGATTAGGAAAATTATTAGGGTTATTTATTGAAATCTGGGCCTTCATTGTTATTATTCTGCTAAATTTGGTATTTATAAATCATTAAAAAAATAATGGCATATGAAAAAATCATTTTTACTTTCAGCAATAATGATCTTCGTCCTGATATTCTCCGACGATCTGGTATCACTGGCAGGTGAGCCTGTCCAGAAAGATGTTCTGGGAGATTACAACGGCAACCAGATATTATTATTCACACTGAAAAATAAAGCAGGAAACGTTCTTAAAGTTACAAATTACGGAGCAAGAATAGTCACAATCAGTGTTCCCGATAAGAATGGTAAACTTGACAATGTAACAAATGGTGCCGAAACACTTGATGGTATAATCAAGGGAGACAGGTTTGGAGGCGCTGTGATCGGGCGTTATGCAAACAGAATAGGAAATGCAAAATTCACTCTCGACGGGGTTGAATATAATCTACCCGTTAACAATAAGCCAAACACTCTTCATGGAGGGAACGGATGGTTTTCAAAAGTCTGGAAAGATGAGATTCTCAGTGGTAATAAACAGCCTGCAGTAAAATTCACATATGAATGCGCAGATATGGAAGAGGGTTTTCCCGGTAAGGTAACAGTCGAAGCTACCTATACATGGACAGATAAGAATGAGATAATAATCGACTACTTTGCAACAACTGATAAGAAAACAGTAATTAATATTACAAACCACGCATATTTTAATCTTCATGGGACAGGCAACGGTTACATATTTGACCATATCCTTATGATTAAAGCTTCTAATTTTACTCCATTCAATTCAACCCAAATTCCAACCGGGGAGATCCGTTCAGTTAAAGGAACTCCCTTCGATTTCACAACAGCTCACCCGATTGGGGATAAAATCGGCGAGAATTATGAAAATGCGGTTTTTAACTCATATGATCATAATTTTGTACTTGACAAAAAGGCAAAAGTAGCAGCAACTGTTTACGATCCGGTCAGCGGTCGTGTTATGGAAGTCATCACCGATCAACCTGGTCTGCAGTTTTACTCAGGAAGCGGAGCAGCATGGAAAAAAGCAGGCGCCAATGCAACCACAGCAACCAAAACAAGATCAACATTTGCCCTCGAAACACAGCATTTCCCCGATAGCCCGAACCACCCCGACTTCCCAACGACCATTTTAAATCCCGGGGAAAAGTTCAAATCAAAAACTGTTTACAGATTTTCAGTGAAAAAGTAATTCAGCTTTCTTATTTAAGATGTCAATAGCGCCTAAACACAAACATACAGGATCAAAGGGTATAACAAGACGCCATTTTGTCAAAGTAGCTGGTGTGACTGCTATCGGAATAACTGCTGTGGGTTTTCCTTCACAACAGATAAATGGTGTTTCCATTATTCTCGATCCTGCTGAAAAAGAAGCAGGAGACAGGATTAGCATCTGGGCTTCAAAGGAACTGGAAAAAGCTCTTTCCGAAAAAGGAATCAGAGTTCTCAGATTCGACAGCATAAACAAGACCGGTCCCGGAGAATTATGTATTATAATTTCCGGCTCTGCATCTGAAACAGGAAGGAGGCTCCTTAATGATTTAAAGATCACAATTCCGGTAGTGGCCGAATCAACCGGAATTGTACCTGTAAATTCAATTAACAGAAAAATACTCCTGGCTACAGGGTCTGATCCACGGGGAATAATGTATGCGGTTCTCGATCTGGCCGACAGGGTGATTTGTTCTGAAAAACCTTTTGAGGCACTTAGTATCGATAAACCATTAGTTGAAAAACCAGCAAATACTATCCGAAGTATTAACAGATTATTCGTGAGTGAAACAGAAGATAAAGGGTGGTACAACGACAGAGAGATGTGGCCTCGGTATCTTTCCATGCTGGCTGCTCAAAGGTTCAATCGTTTCAGCCTCAGCCTTGGTATAGGTTATGACTTCCTGCAGAACGTAACAGATGGCTATTTCCTCTTTCCCTATCCGTTTCTTCTTTCAGTAAAAGGATACAATGTACGTGTACCTCAATTACCTGATGCTGAAAGGGACAAAAATCTGGAAATGCTTCAATTCATCAGTTCTGAGACTGCTGCAAGAGGAATGCAATTTCAGCTGGGTTTATGGATGCATGGCTATCAGTGGCTCAACAGCCCGAATCCGAATTATACAATCGAAGGACTGACTCCTGAAACACAGGCTGCATATTGCCGCGATGCTGTGCGGGAGCTTCTGGTAAAATGCCCTGCAATTACGGGGATAACTTTCAGAATTCACGGAGAAAGCGGGGTAACTGAAGGCAGTTATGATTTCTGGAAAACAATATTTGATGGGGTAGCCTCATGCAGTCGTCGCATCGAAATAGATATGCACGCCAAGGGCATGGATGATAAAATGATTGAGACTGCACTTTCTTCTGGTCTGCCTGTAACTATTTCACCTAAATACTGGGCTGAACATCTCGGACTGCCTTACCATCAGGCAGATATAAGGTCGCTCGAAATTCCAAAAGCCGGAACACAGGCCCAGGGTCTTATGAACCTCAGTGCAGGATCAAGAAGCTTTACCAGGTACGGATATGGCGATCTTCTGAAGGAAAACAGAAAATACGGTGTGCTTCACAGAATATGGCCTGGAACTCAGCGTCTGCTTCTGTGGGGAGATCCTCTTATATCAGCCGCACATTCAAAGGCATTCAGCTTTTGTGGCAGCCTGGGCGCCGATTTTATGGAACCTCTCTCATTTAAAGGCCGCCGTGGATCGGGTATTGCCGGTGATCGCTGCGCTTATCTCGATACTTCCTTAAAACCTCGATGGGACTGGGAAAAATACCTTTATACAATCAGAATATTCGGACGACTTACTTATAATCCCGATTCAGATCCTGATGTATGGAGAAGATATCTGAAAAAAGAATTTGGACCAGCATCGGCATATGCTGAACTTGCTCTGGCAAATGCCACCAGAATTCTCCCGATAGTACTTACCGTTCATGGTGTCTCGGCAGGAAATAACACCTATTGGGTTGAAATGTACACGAATATGTCAATTCCCGATCCTTCTGCAAGAACACCATATTCCGATACTCCGCAGCCAAGGGTATTCGGAAACGTGAGCCCTACCGATCCTCAGCTCTTTCTCTCAATTAACGATTATGCCAAAGAACTTGTAAATTCATCACGAAGCGGGAAGTATTCACCCGTAGAGGCTGCCCAATGGATTGAAGATTATTGCGACACTGCCGCATCTGCCCTTGCGAAGGCTGAAACCGCATTTTCTGATAAGAATAAGCCTGAATTCCGCAGGATGGTTATAGATCTTCATATTGTCATCGGACTTGGAAGATTCTTTGCTGCAAAATTTCGTTCAGGAGTATTATTCGGTATTTATCAGCAAAGCAGCGAAAAAACCGCCCTGGAAGAATCACTTAAATATTATAAAAAGGCACGTGAATACTGGGCAGGGTTATCAGACAGAGCCGATGTTTATAAACCTGATATTACTATCGGAGAAAACGCTGTGATAAGAGGACACTGGCGCGACAGGCTGCCGGCAATAGATACTGATATATCTTTTATGGCAGCTTTGCTTGATAAGACTCCTTCTTCCACAGGAAATATTGATGAAAAAGTTAAGCATGCAATAAAAGAAGCAACAGTAAGACCGGCAAGGGTAAGCAATAATATTAAACACTTACAGTCTGAAAAGTTTACTTCAGGAAGTCCGGTGACGATTCAGCTCACTCCTGACAAAAAACTTGGTTCGGTTATGCTGTATTACCGGCATGTTAATCACGCTGAAAGATTCACCAAAAAGGAAATGAAATCAGATCAGAATACTTTTACCGCAACCATTCCTTCAGACTATACACTGACACTGTACCCGATTCAGTATTATTTTGAACTGAAAGATGCCACAGGAAATGCATTTCTATATCCTGGTTTCAGTAAAGAGCTTGACAATCAGCCTTATTTTGTCATCAGGAAGATTTAGACTTTATCTCCAGTCGGCAAAAAGATTCTGCCAGGGACCAGATTAGTATAATTAAGTGAGCATTTATAAAACTCTACATCTTTAAAGTTGTTAAATACTAACGGGAACAATTATAAGAAATTTAAATATGGGAAAGAAAGCTTATTTACGAAGTGCGGAATGGTTCGGGAAAGATGATAAGATGGGATTTGTACATCGGAGCTGGTTAAGGAATCAGGGACATCCCGACCATATGTTCAGGGGACGACCTGTTATCGGGATTTGTAATACCTGGTCTGATCTTACTCCCTGTAACGGACATTTGAGGGAATTTGCAGAAATAGTTAAACGGGGTGTTTATGAAGCCGGCGGATTTCCTCTGGAATTTCCGGTTATGTCACTTGGTGAGACGATAATGAAACCGACAACCATGCTATGGAGGAACCTGGCAAGTATGGATGTGGAGGAAACTATCCGTGCAAATCCCCTCGATGGAATTGTACTGCTTACAGGCTGTGATAAGACAACACCCTCAACCCTTATGGGGGCAGCCAGTGTAAATCTGCCTACGATAGTTGTTCCCGGTGGTCCAATGCTGAATGGTAAATTCAGGGGAAAAGATATAGGATCCGGTACAGCAACATGGCAGTTATCAGAAGGAATGAAAGCAGGAACTGTATCCAGGGAGGACCTTATAGAAGCTGAGACTTGTATGTCAAGAAGCGCAGGTCATTGCATGACAATGGGAACTGCGTCAACAATGGCATCTATGG
>JAHEYW010000179.1 GCA_023251395.1 Bacteroidales bacterium | reverse complement strand
AATTGGATGATTATAAATATTCTGATCCTCATGTTAGCCTTGCTTTTTTCAGAATCCTGCAGGAAACTCTTACTAATGTGATTCGCCATTCAAAGGCATCAGCAGTAATTATAAAACTTCATCATTCTCAAAAAGGTTCAATCCTTACCATTCAGGACGATGGAATTGGAATAACAAAAGAAAAAAGAGAATCGAACCGATCCCTGGGATTAATAAGTATGCGCGAAAGAGTAAAACAATTAGGAGGAAGAATAATTATATCTTCCGCAGAAGGACATGGAACAAAGTTGGCTATTTTTATTCCTAAGAATAAATAATATTTTAAATGAGAATACTTATTGCAGATGACCATTCGGTTGTCCGTGAAGGGCTTAAACAATATATAAAAACTTTTAATGAAGTTATATTGATTGATGAAGCAGCTGACGGAATTGAAGCCTGGGATATGATAAAGGCCGGTAGTTATAATCTGGTAATACTGGATGTTTCAATGCCAGGAATGAGCGGATTGGATGTGTTGCAGAAAATAAGAGATAAGAATTTAAAAACCCATGTTTTAATTTTAAGCGTTCACCCACAGGAACAATATGCAATTCAGGCCTTTAAACTGGGAGCTTCAGGCTATCTCTCAAAAGATTGTACCTACGAAGAATTAAAGATTGCAATTAATAAAATCTATTCCGGTGGCAGATATGTTGCTGCTGCATTTGTAGAAAAACTTGCATTTGATGATTTTAATTCAGATAATAAAGCCATTCATGAAAAACTATCCAGAAGAGAATTCCAGGTAATGATTTCGTTAGCAAAAGGGAAATCAATTATAGAAATCTCAAGGGAAATATGTATTTCCAATAATTCAATAAGTACTTATCGAACTCGTATCCTTGAAAAGATGGGTATGAAAAAAAATGCTGAGCTTACTATCTACGCGATAAAGAATAATCTGATAGAATAATGGCCTAATAGCACAATGGCTCAAAGGCATATCTTAAACCGCTCAGTCGTTATGCCTTTGTCATGTTGTTCCGCCTTGTAGTCAATTCACTACATTAAAATCATAACTCCGACTACAAGATAATCCGATAACTTCTTATAAATTGCTGTGTCTGCATAATGTGTCTGCATAATATGAATAAAAGTTTTCGAGTCACTGTAAATATGATATCTTTTATATTATGGGAAATTAAATATATGAAAATAGTTATCGCAGATGATTCTTCTTTGATAAGAGAAAGAATTAAAAGTATGTTGAATGATATTAATAACGTGTTTGTAGTAGGCGAAGCTAAAAACGGGAAAGAAGCCTTTGATCTGATCAGAAAAAAGGAAGCTGATTTTGCAATTCTTGATATCAGGATGCCAGAAATGAATGGCATTGAGGTGTTAAAGAAAATCAGGGAGTCGAAATTGAAAACAAAGGTCTGCATTCTCACAAATTACCCTTATCCTCAATATAAGAAGAAGTGTATTGAGGCTGGAACTGATTATTTTCTCAGCAAATCCGAAGAATTTGAAGATATAAAAATTATCATTTCCGAATTTGTAAACAATCAAAGGGGAGGATAAAATGAACGATTCAATACAATCAACCGCAGATCAGATTCTGGTTTTTACCCTCGATGAATTGTCCTATGCCCTACTATTACCAACTGTGCTAAGGGTTATTCATGCCGTGGAAGTAAGGCGTTTACCAAAAGCCCCTGAGATTATTTCAGGGATTATCAATATTCAGGGCCAGATCATTCCGGTTGCTGACATCCGCAAACGTTTCGGTCTGGCAGAACGGGAAATTGAACTTGACGACCGGATGATAATTGCTGATACAGCGAAAAGAAAGGTTGCTCTGTTCGTCGATGCTGTGACTGGTATTAAAGACCTGGCAACCCGGCAATTTGTAAATTCCAAAGAGGCGTTACCTTTTGCAGAATATATCAGAGGTGTAGCAAAAGTCGATGACGAACTCATTCTGATCTATGACCTTGAACAGTTTCTCAGTCTCGATGAAGAGAAGGAACTGGAGCATGCACTGAAAACTAAAAACAAATGAATCGTAATCTCACAGATAGCGAATTAGTGAAGGTATGTGAAGTGATCGCAGAGCGCATAGGATTGCACTTCCCTGTTGAGAGATGGGCTATACTTGGTCGTAACCTGGCTTTGGCAGCAAGGGAGTTCGGGTTTCAAAACATGAACGAATTCATTCAATGGCTTTTGTCTTCAGAACTGAACAAAGATCAAATAAAGATACTGGCATCCCATCTTACTATCTCTGAAACTTATTTCTTGCGGGAACCACAGGTTTTTACCGCATTAACAGATTTTGTACTACCAGAACTTATAAAATCGAAAAAGAAAAGAGACAGGAGCATCAGGATATGGAGTGCAGGATGCTCCACAGGTGAAGAACCATACTCCCTTGCAATAGCGCTTCATAAAACGATTCCGGAAATTAAGGACTGGAATATTAGCATTCTGGCTACTGATATAAATTCGAAAGCGCTTGACAAAGCCGGAACGGGTATTTATGGAACATGGTCGTTTCGTAACACTCCGCATTGGTTTAAGACAAGGTACTTTCATGATCTTGGGGATCGAAGGTTTGAGATTATTCCTGAGATAAAAAATATGGTAACATTTTGTCCCCGCAGTCTTATTGATGATAACATTTTTTCTGCCATTGCGAACAAAATGGATATCATCTTCTGCAGGAATGTTCTGATGTATTTTACCAGTGATTGGGTAAACAAAATTTCTCAAAACCTGTTTCAATCCCTTTCTGAAGATGGTTGGTTCGTGGTCTCTTCCAGTGAACTCTCTTCCCATGTTTTCCCTATGTATACACCGGTTAATTTCCAGGGTGCAGTTTTGTACCGCAAAACAAAAAAGGAATATATTCAACCATTCGATTTTTCTTTATTCGAAATACAGGAACCTTTAAAACAACCTTTTCAACTTTTATCTTTTGTTCCTTGTAAAGATGAAGATCAGCAACAATTATCATCCAAAGCTTTAGCAGAAGATGACCTTCAACCTTTGTCCTCCGAAGCTTCCTTAACCACCGAAGCATTTGCGAAGGTGGTGGTGAAGGAGGACCATAAATCCCTCGAAAAGACTCCTGAAGACTTTAATGCTGACAAAATTTTTTCAATTCGTTTATTAGCCAACCAGGGGTATCTCTCTGAAGCGCTTTCTCTTTGCAATAAAGCAATTGCCTCGGAAAGACTCGCTCCGGGTTTCTATTTCATGCGGGCCTCAATCCTTCAGGAGATGGATAAAACTTCTGAAGCTATCACATCACTTAAGCAGGGAATATATATCGACCCGGATTATGTTATGGGACACTTTATACTCGGTAACTTATATATCCGGAAGAGAAATTCAAAGAATGCTAAACGATATTTTAAAAATGTACTCGATTTATTAAATGGGTGTGCAAATGACGACATCCTGCCTGAATCAGATGGATTATCAGTAAAGTATATCAGGGAAATCATCTTTGCCATTATGCAAACACATGAATGAATGAAATGAAGAAAGAAATCCGTATAAAGCTTAAAAACCGCGCAAATACCATTGCAAAGGAACCAGTACAAAAAAAAGCAGCTTCTGCAACTATAGGGGTAATAGCGTTTATACTGGCGGCCGAAACCTATGCCATTGAATCTGTTTTTGTGAGAGAAGTCTATCCGCTTAAAGATTTCACTCTGTTGCCTGGAGTGCCCTCTTATATTTTGGGCATTATTAATGTACGTGGGCAGATCCTTCCGGTCGTCGATCTTAAAAAATTCTTCAACCTTCCGGAAAAAGGGCTGGGTGATTTGAACAGAGTAATTATCCTGTACGATGACCAGATAGAGTTCGGAATCCTGGCCGATGTGGTTCACGGTACTCAGGATATTGAACTCGAAGATATCCTCCCCGTTCCTTCTACAGTTACAGGTATCGGAGAAGAATACCTGATGGGTGTAACAAAAGAGAGGCTTATCGTATTAAACGCTAATAGATTATTATCTGATAAAAGTATGGTAATAAATGAAGAAGCAAATTAAAAAAGAATACAAAAAGAGTTTGTAGCAAAAATAGTTTTAACCAACATAATAGGAGGAATAAACAATGTTTAAAAATCTTAAAATTAGTTTACGCCTGGGATTGAGCTTCAGCTTTATTCTGGTTTTTATGATTGTCATAATCCTTGTAAGTCTGAATCAGATCAAAGTCTCCCGGGCAATGTTTGATCGGATAATAAAAACAAACAATGTCCGCCTTCAACTTTGTAATAATATGATTGATCATACAAGAGAAGTATCTATTAACCTTCGTGAAATTTTATTACTAAAAGATAGCGAAAAGACATTGGAATTAAAGAACAGGATTGATTCTATCAGGAATCTGTACGATGCAGGTTTAAAAAGGTTAGAAGGATTAATCACAAGCGATGATACCATGTCATTTGCTATTATTGCTAAAATCAAGGCTTCTCAGGATGCCTCAAGGCAGCTAAACAATAAAGTAATTGATCTGGCAATGGCAGGAAAACATGAAGAGGCAATATTATTAATGAATCAGCAGGCAAGTAAGAGAGTAGCTGTTTGGATAACTGATATTGATGAACTCATAACTCATAATGAAGACCGTAGTATAATGCGTTACATGGAAGCAGAAAAAGCACAGGATGGGGCACGCTTATTCATGTATATACTTGGTACAGTGGCCATAGCTCTGGCAATAATGATATCAATCTTTTTGACCCAAAGTATTACCAGCCCTTTAAAGATAAGTGTACAAGCAGCTAACGAGATTGCCTCAAAAAATCTTACAAGAGATCTTTCTGTTTATGAGAAACGGGGGGATGAATTTGGTATTATGATACAGTCGTTCAGCAAAATGATCGAGATTCTCAGAGAGCAGATGCTGAAGATACTGGATGGTGTTAATGTTCTTGCAAGTTCTTCTTCTGAAATTTTTGCTTCAACCACTCAGATAGCATCCGGTTCTGCAGAAACAGCTGCCGCGATCAGCGAAACTACAACAACAGTTGAAGAGGTCCGTCAGGCTGCTCAGTTATCCAGCCAAAAAGCTAAAAGTCTTTCCGATAGCGCTCAACATGTTGCTCAGGTCTCTCAGAGCGGACAAAAGGCAGTGGACGAAACAATTGAGGGAATGAACCGCATCCGCGAACAGATGGAGCTTATTGCACAAACAGTTGTACGATTGAGCGAACAGAGCCAATCCATAGGAGGTATTATTGCTTCGGTTACTGACATTGCCGATCAATCAAACCTGCTGGCAGTAAACGCTGCCATAGAAGCGGCCAGGGCCGGTGAGCAGGGTAAAGGTTTTGCTGTGGTTGCGCAGGAAATAAGGAACCTGGCAGAACAGTCAAAGCAATCAACTATGCAGGTGCGCAACATACTGAATGATGTACAAAAAGCAACCAATGCAGCTGTTCTTGCTACGGAACAAGGGAACAAAGCAGTGGAGGCAGGAGTGAAACAATCAGTACAGGCAGGTGAAGCAATACGGATTCTGACAGACAGCAGTGCTGAGGCGGCCCAGGTATCCACTCAGATCGTAGCATCGAGCCAGCAACAGCTGGTAGGGATGGACCAGATCGGAATCGCCATGCAAAACATTAATCAGGCTGGAATGGAGACTTCTGCAAGTATGACCCAGGCCGAAGATTCGGTAAAAAACCTGCATGAGCTCGGACAGAAACTAAAAGAACTTGTGGAACAATTTAAGATGTAATAGCAGTGAGCAGAGGGATCAGGACTCAGGGCAAGAAATTACCCTGCACTATGCAACTCACAAACAGATAATGACATGAGTAAAGAAGATAAAGAATTTCTCAAACGTATCCGGGAAACCTTCAGGATTGAAGCAGAGGAACATCTTCATGCATTCTCTGCAGGCTTGATTGAATTGGAGAAAGCACCTTCAAAGGAAAAAGTTGCGGAGATAATTGAGGTCATATTCCGCGAAATCCATAGCCTCAAAGGTGCAGCCCGTTCTGTTGATCATAAGGATATCGAATATGTGTGCCAACCGTTGGAAAGCATATTCTCCTCATTGAAACGCGGGGAAATCACTTTGTCGCCTTTGTCATTCGATCTTTTTTATAAAACAGTCGAGTGGCTCTCAAATAATATTGTTATCTCAGAATCGGAACAAACAGGTATTTTTCGTCAAACCCGTCAGGTATTAATTCAGAGGTTGAAGGAGACCGCTTCGGAAAAATCTTTTGCATCTGCATTGCAGGAGCCTTCAGCAACGGAACTTGAAAGAACCTTTTTGCCTCAATCTGATTTGGTTCCTGTTACTGAGCCCGGCGCTGATCTATATGGAAATTTGGCGAATACACAAGTTGTGATGGCTCGTATACCTATGTCAAAACTTGATCCTTTACTTCTTCAGGCCGAGGAGATGATACTGGCAAAAATGGCAATCAATCAGCAGACCGGTGAACTGAAGGAGTTGATTGAGGAGTTGAACGAATGGAAAACCGAGTCACAAAAATGGAGAAGCCGCAAGGCTGCTGCCACACCGGAATTGTGGAAAGAACTGTGCGATACCAGCGAAATGCGTCTGAATACGGTGGAGGGCCGAATAATGGAGATCACTCGCTCTATGGAGCGCCATCACCACAGTCTTGACCGCCTTGTCAACGATCACCTTGCGGCGATGAAACAGGTACTCATGCTTCCAGTGGGCTCCCTGGTTGAAGCATTTCCGGGGATGGTCAGAAAGATCTCACATGAACAAAATAAGGAAATCGACCTTATCATCAGCGGGACTGAACTTGAAATAGACAAGCGTATCCTTGAGGAGCTTAAAGATCCGCTGATCCACCTTATCCGCAATAGCATTGATCATGGGATTGGCAAACCACAGGAACGCGTATTACAGAATAAGCCGGTACGTGGAAACATAACACTTGCCTTTGCTGCTAAAGAAAGCGGACAGGTTGAGATTACTCTCGCCGACGATGGAAAAGGTATTGATAAAGAACATGTTCTGAAAGCAGCCATTAAATCAGGAATAATTTCGAATGAGGATGCCGGAAAACTTCAACCGAAAGAGGTTTTGAACCTTATTTATCAGTCGGGAGTCTCCACAAGTTCTATAATTACAGATATTTCCGGACATGGATTGGGTTTGTCGATCGTGCAGGAAAAAGTCCTGAAACTGAATGGGAAAATATCCGTGGAATCGGAAGAGAATGCAGGCACTACCTTTCGTATTCTTTTACCAATGACGCTTGCCACATTCAAAGGCATCCTGGTAATGTTAAAAGAATTCATGTTTATCCTTCCTACTGCGAATGTAGAACGGGTGATGAAAGTGCAAAAAGAAGAGATCAAGACGGTTGAAAACCATGAAACAATCCGGATTGACGACCAGATCATTTCAGTGGCAGATCTTGGAGAAGTCCTGGGGTTACCAGAACATAAGCATGCAGGTCAGGGTAAAATTGAACCAGGGTCGGCGAATTCAAATCAGATCCGTAT
>JAHEYW010000015.1 GCA_023251395.1 Bacteroidales bacterium | reverse complement strand
AAAAGAATAAGAGGTGCGCTGCATTCAGTTAATCCAATTGCTCTTTCTTCGATTAATAATTTGCTTTCTCAGAACTACAGAATTCTTACGATTTTAAAAACAGTGAACTTTGGTGATGTACTTCAACTTGAAGTAGGGGCTCTCCTGGTTGGTAAGATAGTCCTCAGGAACAGGCAATCATATACCTTTAGACGAGGTGAGGAAAAAGGGTGGTTTGAATATGGCGGGTCAACAATAATTCAGATTTTCAGAAAAGATGCAGTTAAACCGGATTCTGATATTTTGAAAAACTCATTAAAGAATATTGAAACTCTTGTTAAAATGGGAGAGAAGACCGGGAAAAAACCAAGAAAGTGTGCCTAAAGTGACCAGAGTTAATATTTAACTTTAGCTCACTCCAAACTTTAGCTCACTTTAGTTCACATTAATAATCAGCTTTCAACTTTTCCTTGCATCAGCATATCAAGAGCTTCTTTGAATGATCCGGCTGCAACTATTTTCCCGGAGTTGACAAAGAATATCTCATCTGCATTTTCAATGGTATTCAAACGGTGGGCTATTATAACTTTTGTTGTTGTTGAGGGAAGGTTTTTCAGGATCGTTTCAAGCTGTTGTTCAGTTACGGTATCAATATTAGCAGTTGCTTCATCCAGAATAAGTAACTCTGGCTTACGCAGAATGGCCCTTATGAAAGCTATCAGCTGTTTCTGTCCCAGGCTGATACCATCACCTGTTGTCTGGATAGGTGTCTCGAGTCCTTTATCAAATCTTTTAAGAAGCTCGGCAAGTTGAGCTTCCTCTATGGCTTTTTCAAGCTTATCATTTGTTAGTCCAGAACAATCGGGATTACCATAAAGGATATTGTCACGTACAGTACCGGTAAATAACAATGGTTCCTGAAGTATGAATCCAATTTTTGAAGCCCTCTCACAGGGAGTGTATGATCTGATATCCTTTCCGTCCAGAAGGATTGTCCCCTTTGTTGCATCATATAATCTGGCAATCAGGGAAGCAGTAGTCGTTTTGCCACCGCCAGTCGGTCCAACAAATGCATAAGTCTTTCCTCTCTCCAGATCAAAGCTGACTTTATGTAAAACTTCCTTTCCGTTTGGATACCTGAATGAGACGTCACTGAAATGAAGATAGGAAGTACTGGTTTGGCTACCTTCATCACTTACGATTGTGAGATTGTTTTCAAATGAGAGCAGGTGCGAGATCCTGTCCCATGCTGCAAGTGCCATCTGAAAGTTAGCCCAGAGAGCCGCGATCTGTCGCAGCGGATTATAAAAAGTGGATATATAGGTAAGGAAACTAATGAGTAACCCTATTGTAAAGTATCCTTTTATTATAAGCCAGATGCCAAAAGAGAGTACTATAAGCTGACCGATGTTGGATATAAAAGTATAAACCGGTGTCAGAGCAGTATTTGCTATTCCCGCCTGAATGGATTTCTTATAATTTTCTGAATTTACCTCTTCAAAACGTTTTTTGAAGTAGTCACGTCTGTTGAAGGCTATTACCACTTTGAAATTTGCGAGACTTTCCTGTATTTCTGCCGAAAGATTTCCGAGGCTTCTGAGACTTGCTTCATTTTTTTTCCTTATTCCCGGGGAAACGATCCTGGTAAAAATCAAAAGCAAAAGAGCAGGGCTGAGCGCTGCGAGTCCAAGTGGAAAATTTATTATCAGCAGAATGATCCCGGCACCAGTCATTGTAATAAGACTTCCAATAAATTGCATAAGTGATTGTGAGAAGAACTGATTTACTTTGTCAGTATCATTATTGATCCGGGAGATCAGATCTCCAGCCTTATTCTGGTTAAAAAAATCAAGTGGCAGTTCCTGCAGCTTATTAAATACAGAATTCCTGAGATTGAAAAGCATTCGCTGTCCAATTCCACCCATCATCCTCATCTGGGCATAGTTTACAATGAATGCCACAATATACATTGAAAGCAGAATCCCGGAAAAGAGCAGAACTCCATGATAATCTTTTACCTGAACATAAGTGTCGATTGTATAACCGACCAGGTAGGGACCAATGAGGCTTATCCCGGCATTCAGAAAAATGGCAATAAAAGCAATACCAAGATTACGGCTTTCTCCACTTATTATAGTGATAAGCTTCCTGAGTGCAGGAAGTACCGGAAGTTTCCCGGTTGTTTTATCCGATGCCTGATTCAGATTATAGTTCATAATGATGAGTGCTTTTTTGTGAACTATAAATCTGGATATATTCAGGAGAACTCTCCATCAGTTTATTATGTTTGCCTGAAGCAATTATTTCTCCCTCCATGAGAAGAATAATCTGATCAAAATGTCTGACCGGAGCAATCTTTTGAGTCACAGACAGCAGTGTCAGCCCCGGATAATTGTTTTCAATATTGCATAGGATCTTGTTCTCGGTTTTCCTGTCGACCCTTGAAGTAAAATCGTCGAGTAACAGTATTTTTGGATTAAGGGCAAGAGCTCTGGCAAGCATTATTCTCTGTTTTTGTCCGCCCGACAAACTGGTTCCTCTTTCCGAAACTACAGTATCGATCTTTTCTGGTAATGATTCTATAAAATCAGAAAGCTCTGCCGTGTCAATTGCCTTTTGAAAGTCTTCTTCTGTAACATTATCAGTGAAAGCAATATTTTCCCTGAGGCTCATATTAAATATAACACTGTCCTGGAAGACGAATCCTATCTGTTTATGGAATATCTCCCTGGTATATTTTTCGATTGAAACACCATCAAATTCTATCGAGCCTGAGTCAGACGGGATTAGGTTTGTGAGAAGGTAGAGCAACTGACTTTTTCCCGCAGCAGTGGGACCAATAATTGCAGTTTTGCTACCGGCCTCCACAGAGAGTGAAATATTTTTCAGAACCGGTTTATCTGCATAACTAAGCGACACATTCTTCAGAAGAATATTTCCTTTAATATCTGAACTGATAATTCCCTGTTCCTCCGGAGGTGGCTGATCAAGAACCTGTCTTATTCTTACATAAGAGGCAGTGGCGGAGGCAATTATATTGCTCATAAATCCTATCATCATTATAGGGAAGATCAGCATTAAAAGATAACTGTTAAATGCTGCGAAGTTACCCAGCGTAAGTGTACCAATTACTACAAAATGACCTCCAAGGGCAAGTATTGTTACAACTGCAATGTTCGCAACAAACATTATTATAGGGATTAAGACTGAGAAAAGCCTGACGATTGACAAGCCCAGATCTCGTGATTCGATGTTTTTTTCAATAAACTTCTGGCACTCTGGCTGCTGTGAGTTAAGGACTCTGATAAGTGCCGAGCCCAGAATACTTTCATTGATTATCCTGTTCAGTGCATCAATCACCTCCCTGCTCTTTCTGAAAATGACTCTTACTTTTTTGAAAACTATATAAAATGAGGTAGCTATTACAGGTACAATAATCAGTACTGCCAGAGCTAGTTTCCAGTTGATGCTGATCAGCAGAACTGATGCTCCTATGATTACAAACAATGAAGATATTATGTTTACAAAAGCCATTGAAACAAACATTTTTACCGAGTCCATATCTGAAGTCAGGTTTGTAAGAAGTTTTGATGGATTCGACTTAATGATGAAGGAATAGGTCTGTTGTGAAATCTTATCTGAAAGCTGGTTACGAAGATTTTTTGCTACTCTCTCGGAAGTAATAGTCTGTAAAACACCCTGGAGGAACGTAAAAATAAAAATTCCTGAAGCTGCAATAAGAAACTCAGTAATAACAGTCCCTGCTTTAAAGTTGTTAGCGGAAAAGGCATCTATTGAACTGGCAATGATCTTTGGAATAAGCAGGTTTATGCTGCTTCCCCCCAACGCCATTATAATCAAAAGAACAACTATTCCCTTATATGGTCCGAGCACACCGAACAATCCTGACTTCTGTTCCGGTCCATTTACCCGTTTTTTGTTGTTCTTACTCATCAATTTTTAAAAGAATCTGCAAATATAGTTAGTCTGTGAACTTTATATTTAATATCCTGCCTCAAAAAAAATAATAATTGTCAGTTTGAGATAAACTAAGAACCGTATCCAATTCTGGATCATTAATCAAATAAATTTTCAGAAATAGATCTCAGAAATAATGTTTTTTTGGGTTACTCCCTTCTCTTTCAAAATATGTTCTGCTTCATATATCATTCCGCTGTTACCGCAGACATAAAATATCATATTTTTTTTCACATTGAATTTTAAAAGGTAGTCAGTTAATCTTCCTTTTTTGCCTTCAAAATATTCCCGTGAAGTGCAAAGAATGTACCGGTCTGGTTCATATTCTTCGCATCCGTATGCCTCTTTACAAAGGCTGACTCCATGTAACAGTGTATAATCGATACCAGGATAAGACCTTACCAGGCTGTGAAAAGGAGAAATACCAGTTCCTGTCGCAATGAATATATGTTTTGCAGTAAAAAGGTTAAACGGTTCAATCCCAAATGATCCGAAAGGTCCGTTAACATCCAGCAGATCTCCAGGTTTACAATTTTTCAGTTTTGCAGAAACATTACCTCCTTTTACTTCTCTTATCAGTATTTCGAGATAGTCATCATTTTCACCGCTATATATGGAGTATTCCCTTTGATCCAGGTTCCCTTTCAGTCCCACAATTATGCGCTGACCCGGCCTGAAAGTCATGCCCAACCGGGTGAACCTCATGACAAAAGTGCTTTCTGTCAATTCCCGGATCTGTGTTACAATATGATCCTTTTTAGAAAATGAAGCATGTAATATATCTTCTTTTAAATCAATCAAATAAATATGTATGATATTTGTTATTTAAACAATATCCTGATTTTATTGTTCGCAATTGTTAAGATTGATTTCGGATTTTTAATATTGAGACAAATAGATCTGATTAAACGTCAGCCGATAAGTCTACCGGCAAGTTTTATTGCATTTATCATGCTTTCGTTACTTGCAATTCCTTTCCAAGCTATATCAAAAGCTGTTCCATGATCAACAGAGGTTCGTATTACAGGCAGACCAACTGTTACATTCACCCCACTTTCAAAGCCGAGCATTTTCACGGGTATATGGCCCTGGTCATGATACATAGCTACAACAATATCAAAATACCCTTTTGATGCTTTAAGGAAGACTGTGTCGGGTGAATATGGTCCCGATACATTAATACCCAGCACAGTCATCTTTTTAATGGCAGGAGTTATTACCTGGATCTCCTGATTTCCAAATAATCCACCCTCACCGGCATGGGGATTTAATCCGGCTACTGCAATTTTAGGTCTGTTTCCTGTTATTTTCTTCATACTGGAATCAGCCATTCTGATAACATCCTCAATCCTTTCCTGATTAAGAGAACTAATTGCCTCAGCCATCGAAATATGTGTTGAAACATGTATTACACTTAGCTTTTTGTCATACAGAAGCATGGCGTAACTTCTACCGCCTGTATATTGTGCGAATATCTCAGTATGTCCTGCAAAAGAATGCCCTGCCATCGCAATAGCTTCTTTGCTGATAGGTGCGGTCACAACAGCAGCAATTTTACTGCTATTGGCAAGGTGAATACTCTCTTCAATATACCTGAAGGAAGCGTTTCCTGTGAGGCTGGATAAGCTTCCAATTTTAAAATCAGACATATTAAGTAAATTCATATCCCATACATTGACCTGGAATGGTTTTCTTTTTAAATTATCGAGGTTAGATACTTTTTCGATAACAATATTATTAAATCCATGCTGTTTTCTTGCGGCTTCCATAACGTTCAGGTCACCGATAACTATTAGATTCAGTCCCGCTATTTCACCTCCTGCAAATGTTTTCAGAATTATCTCAGGCCCGATTCCAGCGGGATCTCCCATTGTAATTGCAATAATTGCTTCCATAGTTAAGTTTTGAAGAATTCAAATGTTTTTGATATAGCGTCAACACCACCAAACCCTCCAGATTTTGTTGCAATGAGAGTATCAACATTACAGCCTCTGAGTTTTCCGCATTGAATGCCTGGTAATATTTCCATATCAATACTTAAGCCAAAGGCATCAAGTGATTTGACTGTTCTGAATGCAGTCTCACCACCCGTAAGAAGAACACCGGAAAGATGGAATCTTTTAATTAATAATGAAGCAAGATTGCCAAGAGAGTCGGCAATTTTCTGAGCGGCCAGAGTCCGTGGTACCGATCTTTCCTGAATAATATGGAATACATTTTCAACATCTTTTATTGTCAGCGCCGTGCAAAATATAAAGCGCCTTATTCCTTTAGAAACAGATGCATTTACGGTGGAAGTTAAATCGTCAATTATTGATTTTTCATCGAGTAAATCAATTGCATTAATAAGGATCACCTTACAATTCCCTTCATTTTTTGAGTGGCTGATCTGTTTCATAGAAATATCAGTTACACTTCCTGAGAAAACAAAACAAAGTGGTTTTGGCCTGAGAAGGGAAGAATTATGCAAATGACTTGCAAGACCGGCAGATCCGGAAACCAGGAAAGGTATTTCTTTATATTTTTCAATCATGCCTGCGATATCTTCAAGATCTGACTCTGTACGGCTGTCAAAAATGAAAATTTCAGCGCCTGCTTCTTGTTGCTTTGTAATTTTTGAAAGATCATTGTTCTTAAAGGATCCTGTAGGAATTTCAACACAAACTCTGCTGCTTTGCTTCCCAATTATTCTGGCTATTCTGGAATCTTTAACAGGATTGCCGGGATCATTGGCAATTTCTGTCATATTCAGTAATACCCCATTTACGTAGACATTACCGTTTTCTGTAGTCCTCCCATACAAAGGATACGCCGGAGCAAGAAATGCTACTCTGATATTCATTCCATCCATTAATCCGTCGAATTCAGCACCAATGTTTCCACGAAATGTAGAATCCAGCTTTTTGTATACCAGTACTTCCCCTAATTCAAGCACCTGTTTCCCTAATCTGAAACATTTATCATATGCAGTTTCAGGAAGATCAGTTCTGGATTCGATATCAATGACCAGCACATCACATTCTTCTGCCTCTTCTTTCAGCCTGTCAGAGTTAATAATCACATTTACTTTAAATCCCGATTTGCGGAACTGAACCCCGGTGTCATTGGCTCCTGTGAAATCATCAGCGACAATAATCAGCTTCCTTTGCATTTCAGAATCAGTTATGATTATTTTTTTCTTTCAGCATCTTCGACTCCATGCGCTTTTTGTTTCTTTTTGCAATATAAAGCGTCAGGATTGGTGTAAGAACTGCAGTAACCATTGTTGAGGCTGCTACCTGTGCAGTTGCGGTAGCTGCAATAGCCATTAGTGAAGGGTCTGCCGCCGCGACAGCCATCGGGGTTGCAACTGCATTTCCTGCGGTAGATGAAACAGCCGCTCCGGCAACACCGGATCCTCCAGTACTTCTGTCAGCAAGGATATTAAATACCCCTCCAATAAAAACAGTCATCAGTCCAAGTAAAATTCCTGGCAATCCGGAAGAAATCAACATCCGGAAATCAAGACTTGCACCAAGGGCAAATGCAAAAAACGGGATCAATACAGGACCTGCAGCAGAAAGGAATTTCCTTATATCCGGATCCATGTTTCCCAGTATCATCCCCACCAGGATTGGAATTATTACAGCAATGAAATATATAACAGGGATATTTGCCAGTCCGGCAGAGCCCATTGCGAGCATTGTAAGAAAAGGTCCGTCATTCAGAGAGATAATTGCTATTGCCCCGACATCCGTTTTATCTCCTGATTCACCGGTAAGGGCAGCATATAATCCACCGTTGCTGTTTGACATTGCCGCAATTATTGCCAGCGATGATAATCCGAAAAGACCAGAGGTCCCGAAAAATTTTCCAACACAGAGCCCGATAACTACTGAAATAATATACTTGGAAATAAGCAAAGTTCCTCCCCTGACAAGCACTTTAGGGGCAGCTTTAAAATTAATTTCAGACCCCATGCATACGAGAAACATACCGATAAGGGCCATTGCTCCGTTTTTAAAAAGAGCAGTCGTAAACCCTCCGATTTCAAGTGCTTTTGGAAAAAAGGTATTTATCAATGCTGCAGTAATCAGTGGAAGAACCATCATTCCACCCGGTATTTTTTCAATGGTACGTTTAATATTCATCTCCTGCACCTGTTTAATAGATAGATTTATTACTCTAAGAAATCATGATTTACCCGGGAGTCAATTTAAGTAAAACATTTAAATCTTTTGCTACGGCTATTTCCTTTGGATTAAAAATAAATATTAAATCACCTTATTTAATACATTAAGACCTATTTAGTTCATTTTTTCATATGGCAAAATGATTAAGAACTGTAGAAATATTCCGAAAATAACATGCCATTCTGTATCTGCTATCGGGACAAGTGACTAGAAGCGAGGAGGCATCGTGTTGGCAGGGAAAGATATTTATTGTAATATTGTTTAGTGATGTAACTGGAATGGAAACCTGTAAGTATAAATTGAGTGACTGATATTATTTAATTATAAATATTTCCTGTTACTTAGGCTGAGATATTCGGACAGAGAATTTTGATGAATCTATAAACTTATTGAAAAAAATAAATTGATCATGGTAAAAGAATTAAATCCAAGAGCCCGCTTTTTGATGGGACCAGGGCCTAGTGATGTAAATCCAATGGTGCTCAAAGCGTTATCCACACCAATGATTGGGCACCTGGACCCTCAGTTCATTGAAATCATGGATGAAGTGATGGAAATGACAAGGCAGCTTTTTCAAACTAATAACCAGCTTACTTCAGTCATATCCGCTACTGGAAGTGCCGGAATGGAAACTTGTTTTGTGAATCTTCTGGAGCCTGGAGATACTGCAATGGTTTGTGTTAATGGTGTATTCGGAAACAGAATGTGTGATATTGTTGAACGGTGTGGTGCAAAACTAATCAGGGTCGATGCTCCATGGGGTGAACCAATAGCTCCCGGACAGGTAAAGGATGCGCTTGAAAAATCTAAACCAAAGCTGGTAGCAATTGTCCATGCAGAGACTTCTACTGGCGTCCTTCAACCATTGACGGAAATAAGCAAAATGGTTCATGATGCAGGTGCATTATTTGTGGTAGATACAGTGACATCACTTGGAGGTACTCAGGTGAAGGTTGATGAATGGGGTATCGATGCAGTTTATAGTGGCACCCAAAAATGTATTTCTGCACCTCCGGGATTATCGCCGGTATCCTTTAATACAAAATCTCTTGAGATCATGGATCAGCGAAAAACAAAAGTACAAAGCTGGTATCTCGATCTGTCTATGATTCGAAAATACTGGACAGGTGCAAAAAGAGCTTATCATCATACCGGGCCCATATCAATGGTTTATGCTGTCCATGAAGCCCTTAGAATTGTTCATCAGGAAGGTCTTGAAGCTCGTTTTGAAAGACATCTGCGTAATCATAAAAAATTATTAGATGGACTGGAAGCGATGGGATTTGAGTTTCTTGTAGCTCCCGAATACAGATTGCCTATGCTCAACGCGATAAAAATTCCAAACGGAGTTGATGAACAGACGGTGAGAGCAAGGTTGCTCAATGAGTATAATATTGAAATTGGAGCAGGATTGGGTGATTTTGCAGGTAAAGTATGGCGGATTGGACTCATGGGAGAGAGCAGCACCCCAAATCATGTTAATTTACTTTTAGGAGCCCTGAAAGATATCCTGGGCTGAAAAATCCGGAAGAATCTTTTAAGGTTTTTCTGAAAGATCAATTTTTAAACAAACAGTTTAAGATTAAGGCTTATACCGTATCTGATTTATCATGTTATAATCTGTGATATATGGTGCAAAAAAGACCTGACCAAAATCAAAATAAAAGGCAGATCATAAGAGACATATTCCTTGCTGGTGTCGAGAGTGTCAAACCTGACAATCTGATCAACAGTTCAGTCTCAATGGATCGGAATTTTTTGAGAATTGAAAACCTGAAGTTTAAGCTTTCTGAAGTAAAGAATATTTATGTCGTAGGAGCCGGAAAAGCTAGTTCATTGATGGCAAAAGCCATTGAAAACATACTTGGACCAAAGATAACAGCCGGACACATCGTTACAAAATATGGTCATTCAGTTCCACTGAAATATTTAACTGCAACTGAAGCCGGACATCCTGTCCCCGACGAAAACGGTATTGATGGTACAAAGAGGATTCTAACACTGGTGGAAAAGGCTGATAAAGAAGATCTTGTTATCTGTCTTCTCTCAGGTGGCGGTTCTGCACTCCTGATTGATGTACCTGAAGGTTGCACACTGAATGATTTGAAAATCCTGACAGACATCCTTATAAAAAGCGGAGCCACAATTAATGAGATAAACTGTATCCGGAAACATCTTTCAAAAGTGAAGGGAGGACTACTTGCTAAAACTGCTTACCCGGCAAGGGTAGTGACGCTTATCCTTTCTGATGTGATTGGTGATCCTCTTGATGTTATTGCATCAGGCCCTACCGCATCAGATCCTACTACTTACTCGGATGCACTTTCACTAATGGATAAGTACAATATCCGGGATAAAGTTCCTTCAAGAATACTTGAGGTTCTTCAGGATGGGATCGATAAAAGAAGACAGGAAACGCTTAAGGAATCTGACAAGGCTCTGAAACTTACAGAAAACCTCATCATTGGTAACAATAAGTTAGCCCTTCTTGCCGCAAAGGGAAAAGCGGAATCAATTGGATATGAGGCTAAGATCATCTCTGATAATATAGCTGGAGATGTTACTGAAGTTGCAGACCGGATAATGAATTTAGCAATAAAGACGAAAAAGGAGAATTCAGGAATATGTACCTGCTTATTGTTCGCAGGTGAACCAACAGTTAAAGTAAAAGGAGAAGGATTGGGTGGCCGTAATCAGCATTTGACACTTTTGGCGGCCAGATTATTGAAAAACATTGATGAAATTACATTCTTGTCTGGTGGTACAGACGGGTCAGACGGACCTACAGATGCAACAGGAGCAGTAGCTGATTCCTTAACATTGGTAAAAGCAACTGAAATGAATCTGGATATTGATGAATACATTGATAATTCTGATTCTTATAATTTCTTCAAACAGGTTGAAGGATTAATTACTACCGGTCCTACTCAAACCAATGTTATGGATTTAATGATCGTACTAATAAATTAAAAATAATTAACATGGCCTGGACACAAATTGTCGATCCACTTAAAAATATAGGCTTGTCAGCACTTGTTGCTGCTGTGCCGATCTTTTTTATTTTTTGGGCGTTGATATTAAAAAAGATGAAAGGCTATCTGGCCAGCTTATTTACTTTATTAACTGCAGTTCTGCTGGCTATAATTGTATATGGCATGCCTGTTAAACTTGCAGTACCATCAGTCGTACATGGTGCATTATATGGATTTTTCCCAATCTGCTGGGTAATTATTGGTGCAGTGTTTCTATACAACATTACTGTCAAAAGCGGCCAATTCGAAATAATTAAAAATTTTATGGCCTCAATTACCTCAGACCGGAGATTGCAGGCCCTGCTGGTGGCATTTTCCTTTGGTGCATTTCTGGAAGGAGCTGCAGGGATGGGAGCTCCGGTAGCAATTACTGCTGCAATGCTGGTTGGACTTGGATTTAATCCGTTGTATGCAGCTGGTATTTGTCTTGTTGCCAACACAGTTCCTGTGGCCTTCGGTTCTGTTGGTATACCTGTTATAACAGCGGCACAGATATCAGGCATTCCGGAAATGGCAGTTTCACAAATGGTTGGAAGAACACTTCCTTTTCTTGCATTAATAGTGCCCTTCTATCTTGTTGTTTTAATGGCAGGATTCAAAAAGACAATAGAAGTACTTCCTGCTATTCTGGTTTCAGGTTTTGTCTTTGCTATAGTTCAATTTCTGGCATCCAATTATGTCAATCCAATGCTCCCGGGAATTCTTGCCGGAGTATCTTCAATAATTTGTTTAACGGTGTTCCTGAAATATTGGAAACCTAAAGCTATCTGGAGATTTAAAGAAGAATCGCAGCATACAACAGAGCCAGCACATAAATATACTGCCGGTCAGATTATCAGAGCCTGGTCACCTTATATCATCATGACTTTGATGATAGTCTCATGGGGTATGCAACCTGTAAAGGAAACTCTTAATTCAATAGGCCAGGTAAAGTTTTTCATTCCGGGATTAAAAGAAACTATCTTAAAACCAGATGGAAGCAGCTTTCTGGAAATCAAGCCATTCGATTTAAATTTTCTTTCGAATGCAGGGACAGCTACAATAATTTCTGCATTTCTCTCACTCCCATTGGTCGGACTGAGTTTTACTAAGGGGGTAAAAGTATTTTTTGGTACTTTAAACCAGCTTAAATTCCCGATAATAACAATTACCTCAATAGTGGGATTCGCTTTTGTTGCAAATAATTCAGGTATGTCAATCAGCATGGCAATGGCATTTGCGAGCACCGGTATATTATTCCCTTTCTTCTCACCGGTACTTGGATGGCTGGGTGTCTTTTTGACCGGATCCGACACATCATCAAATGCATTATTCGGAAAATTGCAATATACTTCAGCCAAAGCGATCGGAGTGGATCCTGTTTTAACTGTTGCAGCTAATGCTTCAGGAGGTGTGACCGGTAAGATGATTTCTCCACAATCATTAGCTGTCGGAGCTGCTGCAGTAGGTCTGGTTGGAAAGGAATCTGATTTATTCCGTTTTACTTTGAAACATAGCTTTATATTATTGGCTGTGATCTGTACTATAACAATTTTACAGGCATATGTAGTAGCCTGGATGATTCCGAAATATGAGATGATAGAAACAGCTGCTGCTAAAACTGTTACCGATATTTCCACAGGCTCTCTTTACCTGTTAGTTCTATTTGGAATACTTCTGTGTATAGGCCTATTGGTTATGTTGCTTAACAGAAAAAAGTCCCTGTCATAATTGATTAATTTGAAACACAATGAAGATAGTCGTACTAGATGGCTATACCCTGAACCCCGGAGACCTGAGTTGGGAAGGCATAGAGAAATTCGGTGATCTGACTGTATATGATCGCACCTCTTTTGATGTGAGCAGCATAGTGAAAAATATTGGCACGGCAGAAATTGTTTTTACTAATAAGACACCTTTATCAGAAGAGATATTGATCAGAGTGCCCTCGGTAAAATATATTGGTGTTCTGGCTACCGGATATAATGTTGTGGATATAGAATCAGCAAAAGAACTGGGAATAATTGTGACCAATGTTCCGACCTATGGTACGACTGCTGTGGCCCAGTTCACTTTTGCCCTGATCCTGGAATTATGTCATCATGTTGGAGCTCACAGTGAAGCCGTTAAACATGGTGCATGGTCAAGGAGTCCTGATTTCTGCTATTGGAACTATCCGCTTATTGAGTTGTCAGGAAAGACTCTGGGTATTATCGGATATGGACGAATTGGTAAGGCAACCGCAAGAATTGCTGAGTCATTTGGACTTAAGGTTTTAATATACGATATTTCTCAGGATGAAAAACTTGAATGTGAGAATTGCAGGTATGTTTCACTTGATTCCCTTCTTATGGGTTCTGATATAATCAGCCTCCATTGTCAGCTTTCGGAAAGATCGAGGGAAATAATAAATAAAGACACTATAGCTAAAATGAAAGATGGGGTGCTGCTAATTAATACTGCCCGTGG
Source organism: Bacteroidales bacterium (assembly GCA_023251395.1). Lineage (GTDB taxonomy): Bacteria > Bacteroidota > Bacteroidia > Bacteroidales > VadinHA17 > LD21. Next base: position 12,464 of record JAHEYW010000015.1, on the reverse strand, counting down.
ATTACTTATTAACGAAACCGATCTGTGCAACGCTCTGCATTCAGGGAAAATTAGAGCTGCAGCACTTGACGTAGTTGCCATAGAACCAATAAAAGATGATAATCCACTTCTGAGTGTCGATAACTGCATTATTACTCCTCATATTGCCTGGGCACCAAAAGAATCACGTTCGAGATTAATGAATATAGCAGTTGAAAACATGAGATCATTTTTAGATGGAAAACCTGTTAATGTCATAAGTTGAAATAAATGGCTTCAATAAGTTTACGACGGCCTGGATCCAAATAGATATTCTTTAGATCAAGTCAGAAAACCCTGACCTTTAGTCATTAGAGTTAATCAATGGATATGCCGATCAGTTCGGAGGACCACAGGGAAAGAAATTTAGTTACAACAATTTCAGGAAGCTTCTCCTGGAGAATAGCTCTGCTCCTCTGGAAGTTCAGATGCAGAAACTTGAAGAGAAATTAAAGGAATGGCGAGGAAACCTTAATCAGGTTGATGACATAATGGTATTTGGTATCAGACTCTGAATACCTCTGAATTTATCACAACCTGTTGGTAATGAACGATAATTGAATCAGCCTGCAAGATAAAATATTTATTATAGGATCCGTAGGGAACTGACTGTGTCCTGAACACAATTAACGGAATATTGACATTAGAAATAAAAAACTAATTTTGCGGTTGTTATAAATATTAAATTAAGTCTATGAAAAAGTTAATCGCAACTTTATGCCTTATTTCGGCTCTTTTTTATTCTTCGGTAATTTTAGCCCAGACCAAGGTAGATCAATCCGAAATTTCTTCAACTGTTCAGGAACTTACAGATTTCCATGATATTATTTACCCAATGTGGCATGATGCCTATCCTGCAAAGGATTATAGTGCATTAAAAGGATTTGTACCTAAGATCAAAACATATATTGAAGCTATTAACAAAGCAAAATTGCCCGGGATATTAAGGGAAAAGGAAACAGCATGGAAAAACCAGTTAGCCGAGTTAAATAAATCAGCACAGAATTATTACACCGCTGCCGCAGCCAATGATAATAATGGATTACTTGCAGCAGCCGAGAAGCTGCATGCAAATTATGAGAGTATGTCCAGGGTGTTGAGGCCAGCATTGAAAGAGATCGACGATTTCCATCAGACGTTATATGTTATTTACCATAAGCTGCTTGTTGATTCTAAATTTGATGAAATAGCAGGTATGACCGGAACACTTATTACAAAATCGGAAGCAATATTGAAGTATCCGCAGGATAAGCTAAAAACAAGGCTTGGAGATAAGGTTAATGCATTTGATGCCTCTGCAAAAAAACTTAATAAAGCAGTTCTGACTCTTCAGGAAGTATTGAAAGGGAAAGACCAGAATAAGAAAAAGGAAGCGGTCGAATCAATGCATAGCGCATACGAGGAGCTTGACGGTCTATTCAAATAAACCACTTCAATTCCGGCCGTTCTCCTAAGTGAGAAAGACCTCATCCCCAACCATTGACTTCGTCGATCCACCATACGGCGGATTCTCCCAAGGGAGAAGGGAGTAATGTACAGATTAGCATATGTTTACAACGATAAAGTCCCTCTCCCCTGGGATAGGGTGAGGTCCTATTTCATCCCGAATATTAAGGGGAATGTAAACACCACTATTAATATCCATACCAGGTAAACAGGCAGGAATCTAGACAGGGTCTTTTCTACCAGGTTGAACTCTTTCTTTTTGAAGTTGACCCTGAAGAGGACAACCATAATTAATACCAGGTTTATAAGAACCAGAATATTTGATACAAGAACAGCCAGTCTGTTTGGTGTAATTCCATATTCACCAAGCCTGTAGAAAATTGCTGAAAGAGCTATCAGATCAATTATTATTGTGATAATAGAAAGCACAAAGAGGATCGCTGCATTGAATTTCTGATTTTGTATTACAGATGTTTCAGATACTGAAAAGATGATTATTCCCATAACCCCAAGAAGCATCAGGTTAAAGATCAGGAGGAATTCACGGTCATTGTAAGGATCTTTCCCTGTAATAAAAAATGTAATCAGAAATACAGTCAAAGTGAGCAGCACAAGCGGGCTGAATATTCCTGCTATTACCGGGGCAGTTTTATTTACCAGTGCCGGAAATTTTTCGATCAGATAAGCTGCTACCACTGGGGCAGCAACAGCACCTGTCAGGATAATATTTTTAGAATAGAATTCTGCAATTTTCAAACCAATGGCTTCAAAAAGACCTATTGTTATACCCGACAGGATACCTCCTGCAATTGCAATAAGTGCATAAAATATTGCCAGATCACCATTATGTCTTATGAAGCTGATTCGTTTATTTAAAGATTTATGATCAAAACCAGTATGCACAATTCCATAAATGAACCACATCATGATGGGGAGATGGATATATACGAGATTAACGGAATCGCCGGTTTTACCCCATGGGAGCAGGTTGACATATACTGCCGTGACCAGAAATGATATGGAAGTTATTAACATTTTTCCCGGGTCATAAATTTTGTTTATCCGGATAGTATATATTATCAATCCAAAGAAAACTATAAGGGCAGTATTTTTCATATAGAAAGATTCTTCATTATATCCCAGCCTGAACAATCCGGGGATCTTTATCAGTAATGCTACTATAAGTCCGATTGCGATTACAGACATTATTTCTTTCATAGCAAAAGTCTTAATTGGCTCAGACCTGATATCGTATTCCAGCCTTATCTTCCAGTATTTAGCCGGTTCGCTGCTACCAATTTCCGGGTATATTTTATCAAACGCGGCCTTGAATGCCTTGCTGTCCGTCCTGTATAGTTTTTCGAGAACTTCAGGATTGGTGATGTTTGCTTTTACTTCTTCAAACATGGTTTAAAATTTAATTTGTAATACTCATAAAATTTGATGTGGAACTGCCTTGTAAATGAATTGCATTACAACAATTATTGCGATTTAATAAGAAGCTCGAGGGCATTAAGGTGTTCTTTAAAGGCAAGATCTCCTTTTGCCGTAATAAAATAACTTGTATTAGGTTTTCTGCCTATAAACTGTTTTTTTGTTCTTATTATTCCATTTTCTTCCAGTGCTTTCAAATGACTTGCCAGGTTACCATCAGTCACATTCAAGGCATCTTTCAGATTATTGAAATCGAAAGAATCATTCACTATCAGGATCGACATAATGCCCAGTCTTATCCTGCTTTCAAAGACTTTATTCAAGCCAGAGATCAGATCTTTCATGCTTCATATTTTCTGTACATGAACAATCCGTATGCTATATGAAGGATACTGAACCCAAAAATCCAGAAGAACAACGCACCGGAAGGGAATATTGCAGAAACAAGCCCCGTGATTATTTCAAGAATCCCGAGGTAGAAAACTTCGCTGTAAGTAAATTTACCAGCGTTGATCAATGCCAGTCCATAAAAGATAAGGAATACAGGGATTATATACAGGAACTCGCTTTTGACCATCAGGATCACCGCAAGTATGCCACCTGTAACCAGAGGGATAAACAGATTTAAAAGAAGCCTTTTTGATACTGGAGTCCAGAAGCTCTTTCCTGCCCGTTTTGCTTTCCTTAAAGAAAAATAGAAGGCAATTGTTATGGACATCATCAGCACCAATATTGCATCTGTTACAAGTTTCCACATGATAAGATCCAGATTCCGGACATCAGCTGAAAGGAGATATGCTACAAGAGCTCCTGCTAATGCTGTTAAGCCCATGAATAGTCCTGAAATTCCACTTATTGAAAGAAATTTCGTCGAATCTTCCATTATCTTCCTGATGGTCTTCAGGTCTTCTGCAGTTGTAAGATTATTTTCCATTTGAAAGTACTTTGAAATGCAAAGTTAATAATAATATTTATAATTCCAAATTTTTTTCATGCAGGAAAGCCAGTCTCACCTATCAATATTTGCCGGAATTGGTGAAATTTTCCGGCTGAAGATGGTCCGGTTGATTGGTTTTTGTAAATATATATACGGAATTAATTATAATGAGTATCAGGATTCATTAACAAAAAACAATAAATAAATTGTTGAGATATATTAATAATCTTAAAATTAAGGCAGATAGAGTACTGGTCAGGATACCCCGTTTCCTGTCTCACAAAAGGGGATGTGCTTTTTTTTTATATTTTGCCTTCCTCCTCCGTGGGCAATTCTTTATAAACATGTTATTGATATTTCTTGAAATTATTGCTAATCTGTAACTGTCTCTTATTAATAGGTAACCCACATATCAGCATAAATGACTAAGCAAGATAGCTCTGAAAGAGCAAGATATGAATAACCCCCAGCATCAGCTGGGGGTATGACAAACACACAATAAGTTAGCTCTGAAGGAGCGTGATATGAAGATCAGGGGAAATATCGCTCATCAATCACGATACCGGATTGCTCTAACAGATTCCTGAGCTCATCCTCAAATAGCTGTTCCTTATGATGCTTCTGCTGATTTTTAATGTATTCTATTATTCTTCCTTTATTCTCGCTGGAACAATTGAGAGAACCATAACCTTCTGGCCAACCACTAAATGCAGGAAAAAGTCCAGTGCTTTTCATTCATGATGAGGTAGATGTTTTAATTTCCCGAATGAAATCAGCCAGTGCAATTGAGGGATGTACATCAGTTAGCATATTGAAGTGATTTTCAACTCCATTTACTCTATAGAGATGGCTATTCTTATTCTTTATAATACCTGCAATGTAGGCATTTAGTTGATCGGAATGGTCCTGATTGATAGTAGGATGACTTTCTTTTGTCCTGAAGACAAGGTGATAAAGCAATTGTCGATAACTTGACATGTCATGAATTATAATGTTAGTAATACAGTGAGATAGTGCTAATTTTCAGAAACTGTCTAATTTAATCAAGCTTATAACGCCCTTTCAGGGCTTAATATCCTGGGGAGTCCTTTACCCCCGGTTGCACCGGGGGTTATTCATGTTACGCCACATTCGTGGCTAAATTTATCTTTAAGCTCCATTTTGGAACTTAGCTCCTCGTCAGGTTCTCTTACCCAGCTTGTACAACGGGGGATTAATATACTGCCACTTCGTGGCTTAAATCATTCTGATAAATGGAAATCCCGACTAGATTAAGTCTTTGAGATAAACAAGCTTTAAATATCCTTAGAGAAATCAACCAGATTAACCTGCAACAGATGTGTATAAAGACTAGCTGCCTGGGTTAGAAGTAGATCAATTTATAATATGCTCTTACTTATTATTCCCGACACTCAAATTAATTATTTAAGCCAAAAATTTGTATTTTATAAAACATCTCTTATTTTTGCAGTCTCAGAACAAACAAAAATGAAAGTAATATTTACAAATTGGTGCTGGTGGTTAAGTAAATTTCACTTTGAAATGTGAGACTATCAGCTAATTGTATATAATACTAAAAGATATTAAACAACGGCCCATCGTTCTCACGATGGGCCGTTTTGATTTTAAATACATAAATAAAATTTCAGATGAAGAAATTCACAATAAAGACTAAAGTTACCAAAATGTTTGCCGATACAATCACACCGGTTAGCATATACCTGAGAATCAGAGATGTTTATCCTAACTCCCTGCTTCTTGAAAGTTCAGATTACCATGGAAATGAAAACAGTTATTCATTTATCTGCATGAAACCTGTGGCGAAATTCGAGATAGATTCCGGTTTGATTGCTGAAACCTACCCTGATGGTGATGTTATAAAAACGGAACTTACAGGTAACCATTCTTTTAATTTAAGATTTACGGAGTTTCTTCAGTCTTTCGTTGCGACTGAAAAATCCAAAGAAATTCCGGTAAACGGACTTTTCGGATATACTTCTTATGATGCGTTGCACTGTTTCGAAAAGATAATTCTCAAAGCTTCCGAAACGCCTGATTGCAAAATTCCTGAGGTACATTACAGTTTCTATAAATATATCATTGCAATAAACCACTTTCAGAATACATTATATACTATTGAAAATCAGGTTGGGTCAGAAATAAGTGAAATCGACAGAATTATTGCGTTACTAAATAGCAGGAATCTTGCAGTTTACACCTTTAATACTGAAGGAGAAGAAAGATCTAATATTACTGACGAAGAGTACAGGGAACTTGTGAAAATTGGTAAAAAACACTGTCACAGGGGTGATGTTTTCCAGGTTGTCCTTTCGCGTCAATTCTCGCAGCGGTTTAAGGGTGATGAATTTAATGTTTACAGGGCACTGCGTTCCGTTAACCCTTCTCCATACCTTTTCTATTTCGATTACGGTAATTATAAAATATTTGGTTCTTCTCCCGAAGCACATTTAAAAATACAAAACGGCAAAGCTTTTATCAACCCGATTGCCGGAACAATAAGACGGTCAGGTGATGATGAGAATGACAAGCTTCTGGCACAAAGACTGTCGACAGATATTAAAGAAAATGCTGAACACACGATGCTGGTTGACCTGGCCCGTAATGATCTGAGCAGATACACTCAGAATGTTAAGGTTGAAAGCTATCGCGAAGTGCAGTTTTATTCTCATGTCATCCACCTGGTTTCATCTGTTTCCGGCGAGATGAAAGAGGATTCATCAATTATAGATATGATGGCAGCTACCTTTCCGGCAGGAACACTTACAGGCGCTCCGAAATACCGTGCCATTCAGCTTATTGATGAATATGAAAACCAGAAGCGTGGCTATTACGGAGGTGCAATAGGTTATATTGACTTCCGTGGAAATTTTAATCATGCAATAATGATCAGAACTTTTCTCTGTAAAGGTGATACTCTATTTTATCAGGCAGGCGCCGGGATTGTAGCTATTTCAGACGAAGAAAATGAATTACAGGAGGTAAACAATAAAATCGGTGCACTCAAGAAAGCGTTGAGTACCGCAAAAGAAATTAACTAACTAAATTTATTTAATCATCATGAAAATATTAGTCATCGATAACTATGATTCTTTCACTTATAACCTCGTTCATTATATAGAGATCCTTACCGGAAAACGTCCTGATGTTTTTCGGAACAATGAGATAGAACCCGGTAAGGTAAGTGGTTATGATAAGATTCTGTTATCGCCGGGACCAGGGATCCCGTCTGAAGCTGGAATTTGCCTTGATCTTATCAGGCAATATGCAGATCATAAAAGTATACTTGGAATCTGCCTTGGCCATCAGGCAATTGGTGAGGCTTTCGGTGGGAGGCTGCTTAATCTTGAACAGGTTTATCATGGTATATCAACACCTGTTACAGTAACCGAACCACAGGATCCTTTATTTAAAGGATTACCTCTTTCATTTAACGCAGGCCGTTATCACTCCTGGATTGTCGAAAGAAACAGTCTCCCCGGTTGCTTTAAAATCACATGTACCGAAGAGCATGGAATGATAATGGGAATCAGCCATGTTGACTTCAATGTGCGCGGTCTGCAGTTCCATCCGGAATCGGTTCTGACAGAATACGGTTTTGATATTATCAGGAACTGGATTGAATCATAATGGGACATTTCAATAATGTGACTAAGTCAGCAACAATTAAAACAATTTAAAACAATTGATATGCGCAAAATTCTGAATTACCTTTTGGAACATAGAACTTTAACCCGGAAAGAATCGGAGGAGGTTCTGACCAATATAGCGCAGGGTATTTACTCCGAATCTGAAATGGCTGCTTTCATAACGGTATATCTCATGCGAAGTATAACTGTAGATGAATTATCGGGTTTCCGTGATGCACTGTTGAATCTTTGCATAAAAATTGATTTGTCTGACTTTGATGCCATCGACGTTTGCGGAACCGGAGGTGACGGTAAAGACACATTCAACATATCCACACTGTCGACCTTTATCCTCGCAGGTTCGGGTCTGAGGGTAGCCAAACACGGTAATTATGGCGTTACTTCAGCCTGCGGATCTTCAAATATTCTGGAATATTTCGGGTATAAATTCTCAAATGACCAGAATAAGCTACGAAATGAAATTGAAAAGACAGGAGTCTGTTTTTTACATGCGCCATTGTTTAATCCTGCCATGAAGAATATTGTTCCCGTTAGAAAAGCATTGAAAGTCAAGACCTTTTTCAATATGCTGGGGCCAATGGTAAATCCTTCATTTCCAAAAAAACAGCTTATAGGCGTTTATAGTCTTGATCTGGCTAGGCTATATAATTATCTTTATCAGCTTTCAGATGTTCAATATACTATAGTGCACAGCCTTGACGGATATGATGAGGTTTCACTAACTTCCGATTTTAAGTATATACTGAATGGAGTGGAACAGATTCTTTCCCCTGCAATGCTCAACTATGAAAAGAATGATCCGGATAGTCTTAAGGGAGGAAAAACCGTGAAGGATTCTGCAGATATTTTTATTAAAGTTCTGGAGGGCCGGGGCACTGTAGCGCAAAATAGCGTTGCAATTGTCAATTCACAACTGGCGCTGAAATGTTATTATCCGGCGAAAACCTTAAATGATTGCAAAGGATTAGCTGAAGAATCGCTGTTAAGTGGAAAGGCTATTGATTCTTTTAGAAAATTAATTGAAATGCAGGCATGAACTTACTTGATATTATAATCGCCTGTAAAAAGAAAGAACTGACAGAGTCCATCAGGCTAAACAGATTTAAAGATCTGGAAAAGAGCATAAATTTTAATCGTAAGTGCATTCCTCTGTCTGAAAGTATTTTAAGCCAGGATAAAACAGGAATCATTGCAGAATTCAAGAGAAAATCTCCTTCAAAAGGAATTATTAACTCTGATGTTTCAATTGAAGAAGTTACCAGCGGATATTCACGCGAAGGAGCATCGGGTCTCTCTGTTCTTACTGACTTTGAATTTTTCGGCGGCACGGTTGCCGATCTTTCTCTGGCACGGAAACTTAATTCAACACCTATCCTCCGCAAAGATTTTATTGTTGACGAATATCAGGTAGTCGAATCCAAAGCAATCGGTGCTGATGCAATCCTTCTTATAGCCGCAATTCTTCATAAAAAAGGTCTGTTGAAACTCGCCCGTCTCGCACGCTCCATTGATCTTCAGGTTTTGCTTGAGGTTCATAATGCACATGAACTTGAAATGGTTAATGAGTTTGTAAATATTATTGGAGTTAACAACCGTGATCTCACTACATTCCTGGTAAATACCAGACTTTCATTTAGCCTGGCAGACAAAATTCCTGAAGGTTTCGTGAAGATATCTGAAAGCGGGATTTCTTCACCGCATATTATTAAACAGTTGAAACAGGCAGGCTATCAGGGCTTTCTGATCGGTGAAAAATTCATGAATAATAGTGACCCGGTAGCCGCATTTTCTGATTTTATAAAAATGATGAACTGAAACCATGCTGAAGATAAAAGTGTGTGGTATGACCGATGTCTTAAATGTAAGGGAAGTTGCTGAAGCCGGACCAGATTTCATAGGTTTCATCTTTTATCCAGATTCGAAGCGTTATATCGGGAAGGATCAGGATGAAATAATCTTTAATCAGGTGCCTTCCGGGATCATTAAAACAGGTGTATTTGTTAATGAAAGTATTTATAAGATAATGAAGCATGTCAGGCATTATAAGCTCGATGCGATCCAGTTGCATGGTTCGGAATCTCCTGATTATTGCTATTTTATAAAGTCAAAAGGACTTATTACCATTAAAGCATTTGGAATAGGAGCCGACTTTGATTACAATCACCTTACCCCATATCTTACAAGTTGTGATTATTTTTTATTTGACAGCAAGACAGAAAATCTTGGAGGAAGTGGTACTAAATTTAAATGGGATAAGCTTAATGAATATCAGCATGATAAATATTTTTTCCTCAGTGGCGGGATAGGTCCTGAAGATATCCATGACTTGAAAACCCTTAGGCATAATAGATTGTTCGGTATCGACATTAACAGCAGGTTTGAGTCTTCTCCGGGGATTAAGGACATAGAAAAGTTAAAAGTATTTTTCAGAGAAATTAAAAAACAGGGGTATGAATTATAATGTGGATGAAAAAGGGTATTACGGGGAATTTGGAGGAGCATTTATTCCTGAAATGATGTATTCAAATTTAAAAGAGCTTCGTGATAATTACATTATAATACTTAATGATGAAGATTTCAAGGCAGAATATTCAGATTTGTTAAGGAACTATGCAGGAAGACCATCTCCCTTATTTTATGCAAAAAGACTTTCATCTTTTCACGGTACAAATATTTATTTAAAGCGTGAAGATCTGAATCATACCGGTGCTCATAAGATCAATAATACCATTGGTCAGATACTCATTGCTAAAAGGCTTGGCAAAACAAGAATTATTGCTGAAACAGGTGCGGGTCAGCACGGGGTCGCAACAGCTACAGTGTGTGCCCTTATGGGGTTGAAATGCATTGTATACATGGGTAAGCTTGATGTGGAAAGACAGGAACCAAATGTTATGCGAATGAAAATGCTCGGTGCTGAAGTTGTCCCGGTATTGAGTGGAAATATGACACTTAAGGATGCTACTAATGAAGCTATCCGCGACTGGATCAGTAATCCGGTTGACACACATTATATTATCGGGTCGGTGGTTGGGCCGCATCCATATCCTGATCTCGTAACAAGATTACAATCAGTAATAAGCGAGGAGATTAAATGGCAGCTTGAAGAGCAGACAGGCTTTTCTGATCCCGATTTTATTATTGCTTGTGTTGGTGGTGGAAGCAATGCCGCCGGTTCTTTTTACCATTACCTTGAAAATGAAAAGGTCAAACTAATTGCCGTGGAGGCAGCTGGAAAGGGAATTGACAGCGGCGAATCGGCTGCAACAATGGTACTTGGCCATCCGGGTGTGATACATGGCAGCAGGACTATCCTGATGCAGAACGATGATGGCCAGATAACCGAACCTTATTCGATTTCAGCGGGCCTGGATTATCCGGGTATCGGTCCCCTGCATGCCTTCCTTCATAAAACAGGCCGGGTATCTTACGAACATGTGTCTGATACCGAGGCATTGGAAGCAGCCTTCAGGCTGACTCAATTTGAGGGAATTATACCTGCTCTTGAATCAGCACATGCATTCGCAGTTCTGGGGAAACACAAATTCAGGAAAAGTGAGGTGATCGTTGTGAATATTTCGGGAAGGGGAGACAAAGATATGGCTGCATACATGAACTATATGAAACAGTCGGTGAGAGGAAAAATAAATGATATTTAATTAAATACGAGCAAATGAACCGCATCAACGAACTTTTTGAAAAAAAGTCAGGGAACGTGTTATCTATCTATTTTACTGCCGGATATCCAACAATCAATTCAACTATTGAAATATTAAAGACCCTTGTATCAGCAGGTACAGATATGATAGAAATAGGAGTGCCCTTTTCTGATCCTCTGGCTGATGGACCCGTAATTCAAAAAAGCAATCTTTCAGCCTTGAAAAACGGGATGAATTTAAAACTGCTTTTCAGTCAGTTACAAAATATCCGGAGAGAAATTAATATTCCTTTGTTGATCATGAGCTATATCAATCCGATCCTTCAGTTTGGAATGGAAGAATTTTGTGGTAAATGTGAAAAGACTGGAATTGATGGAGTTATTCTGCCTGACCTTCCTCCTGAAGTATACATGGAAGAATATTCAGCATTGTTTCAAAGTCATCATTTGAATAATATTTTACTGATTTCACCTCAAACTACAGCAGAACGCATCCGTGAAATTGACAAATTGAGCACTGGCTTTGTCTACGTGGTTTCTTCATCATCGACAACAGGTGTAAAAAATGGTTTTTCAAAAGAGCAGCTTGAATATTTTCTGAGAGTCAGGAATATGAAATTACACAATCCCGGGCTTATCGGGTTTGGAATCTCAGATCATGAAACTTATGAGCTAGCCTGTAAATATTCTAATGGAGCAATTATTGGAAGTACATTTATTAAAATGCTTGATAATGATCCCGGAAGAATAGACCGGATCAGGGATTTTATTAGCAGCATAAGGACTTGAAAGAAATTCATGTTACCATGGATGCATCTCTGCTGGAAAGCTCGTTCCCCGCTTTTACTCTTTATCGGACCTCATTGAAGGAAAGTCTCAACCTTTTTAATCAGTTACTTAATGGTAATTTTCTGAACAACCCTTTACCAGGAGAGGACCGGCAGTACATCCCACCGGTCCTTATATCACTGGCAAAGTATTATGGTAAGGAATAGCTGATAAAGATTACTGGGGCAACGTAACGTCAAGCAAAAACGTGGTTACACTGCCGGGTGCCAGAGTCGCTTTAAGTTTATTGTCAGTTACCTTCAGTTTTGGTAAGGTAACAAGGTCCTCTGTTTGCGAAGTCCTGCATGGGGTCGCTGATGTAGCATTGACTCCTGTCAGGCTAAGTTCCATGTTCCTTGCAATTATATTCTCATTGATTACCACCACCACCATTTTTTTCTCCGGTTCACTTTTGTAAGCTGATACCAGAACACCGGCCATCAATTCCGCATTCGTACGCAGCCTGAAATATCCA
>JAHEYW010000178.1 GCA_023251395.1 Bacteroidales bacterium | reverse complement strand
CCTTGCAAAATAACTGTGGTGTTAAATAATATGTGCTGATAAGACAAAAGCAGCCGCCCTGGAATACGGCGGCTGCTTTTTGCATTCATAGTTACTGCTGATAATCTTTAGATTAACGCCCTGACATTGTATCTTCAAAAGAATCTGTTTTTATAAATAAATCTTGCTGATTATGAGGATGATCAGGATGACAGCAAGAATCACGAAGAAAATAATATCATCGTTGTTACCCAGTAGCTTTGTATTTTTATTAATCCTGATCATTTCGTACACTTTTATTTATTAAAAAAAGGAGGCTGTCTTTTTTTATCCATTCCCCCTGAACGCCTGAAAGGGAATTATCCCTTCCGGAATAATGCCTGCTCCCTTTCAGAGATATGCTGGCTGAAGCAGCATTAAAGACAGCCTCCTGACCAAAATTAAAGAGAACGAAAGAAATCACAAAGTTTAAAACAAACACCTAAATATCACTCTGAAAACATATTGTAAGGATGAATCTTAAACCAAAGAACATTACCCTTGATAATTCTACCTTTCTAATCCTGTCATAAAGATAAACGGGGCGACTCTTTAGATTGATTAGAAATTAATTAGAAGTTAATTAGAAACTCCTTAAATATTAATTAATAACTTTCCTTATCATAAATTTGCAGAAAGAGAGCATCATGGCCGAATTAATAAATATCCTGATAGTTGAAGACGAAAAACGACTTGCTGAGATCCTAAAAAAACAGCTTGAAGAATCGGGATACAAAGCAGACATTGCTAACGACGGTTATTCCGGTAAGGAAATGATGAGCAATACTATCTACAATCTTGTGATACTTGATATAAATCTACCAATTATTAACGGGTATGAGCTTTGCAGGGAAATTCGAAAAACAAACAACAATATTCCAATTATAATGCTCACCGCCTTCAGTACCCCTGAAAACAAAATTACCGGTTTTGAACTTGGCGCAGACGATTACATAATTAAACCTTTTGACTTCAGAGAGTTACTTGCCAGGATCAATGTTTTTATCAAACGATCAGGACAGAATGAAACAAACCAGAAATTGCATATTGCTGACCTGGTTATGGATATCAGTTCAAAGACGGTATTCCGGGGGGACAAAAAAATTGACCTTACCGCAAAAGAATTTAAGCTGCTTGAAACATTCATGAAAAACAGGGATAAGCTACTGCCCCGGGAATTCATTATTGAACAGGTTTGGGGTATAGATTTCGATCCAAGCACCAATATTATAGATGTATATGTTAATTATCTCAGAAAAAAAGTTGACAAGGATTTCGATCATAAATTAATTCATACAAAATTTGGGTTCGGATTTTATTGCAGTGAGAAAGAAATATAGGAATGAATATTAAAACCAGGCTTTCAGTTCAGTTCTCTATAATAGTTGCAGCGATTCTCCTGGTATTTTCATTGCTGGTCTATTATTTCTCGTATACAAGCCAGCTGAATAAATTCCGGGAAACTTTACTTGAAGAAGCAAAAAACACAGCTATTCTATTTATAAATGTCGAGGAAGTAGATTCCCTGCTTCTTAAAAAAATTCATCAGTCCACTATTTCGCTTGAAAGGGAGGAAATTGCTTTGACTGATTCCTCATTCAAGCTTATTTATAGTAACAATGTACACTACCTGACACCTTTTGTAACAAAAGTTAATATTTCTGATGAAGGGGAAAAATATTTCTCAATAGGGGAAAAAGATGTCGTATGCTTTAAACATCGCTTTGAATCAAAAGCCTATTATGTATATGTGGGGGCATTTGATAAATCGAGAGTCGAAAACATGAAAAGCCTTAAAAATATACTCATCTGGAGTATCCTTTTCAGTTTATGGTTATCAGTGGTCTTTTCTTATGTTTTTTCAAAAAGAGCGATCAGGCCAATATCGGAAATCATCGAAAGCGTAAAAGAAATAAATTCAAGGCGATTGAACAAAAGACTAAATGAAGGGGAAAGAAAAGATGAGATAGATAATCTTTCCATTACATTTAATGAGATGCTGACCAACCTGGAAATTGCGTTCCGGAATCAGGAAGATTTTGTCACAAATGCTTCACACGAACTGAGAACACCATTAAGTGTTATGATAAGTGAGAGTGACTATATCCTCAGTCATGAAGGGACCAGTAATGAATATATTTCGCATATCACTGCTCTGCTTGAAGACCTTAAAAAACTAAATGCATTGATCACCAGCCTTCTTGATCTTGCTCATATTAACCAGAATGTTAGTATTGATCTTTCAGATATCCGTATCGATGAGGTTGTTTTCAATGCTGTTCAACAGGTTAAATTAAAATATCCTGAAAGAAAAATAGTTCCAAAAATAAATTTTCCTGAAGAGGACACTGCGCTTATTATAAAAGGAAACGAAGGAATGCTTACCATTGCCTTCAGAAATATTCTAGATAATGCCTGCAAATTTTCAACTGGTGAGGTAACCATCGAATTTTCTATTGCGGCCGAAAATATCCGGATCATCGTATCTGACAGGGGTGCAGGAATTCAGCAGGCGGACCTAAAGGATATTTTCAAACCATTCAAAAGAGGTGAAAATGTTAAATATATTGGCGGGTTCGGAATTGGGCTTGCCCTTGTGGCCAAAATCATCGAGCTCAATCATGCAGATATCCACATCAAAAGCAGAATAAACGAAGGAACAGATGTGGAAGTCACTTTCAGAAAGGAATAAATATCCTTATTAATTCTTACCTCGCAATTGTTATTCTTGTGTTAACGGCAATCCGATCAAGAATAAATCCTGAGAAAACTTTGTCTTATGACTATAGTTAATTGGTTAACCACGGAGAGCACGGAGTAATCCTTATGGTTTTTGGTTTGGTTATTCCCCGATGTTCTTCATTATTACGGTTTTTTTTCTTCTATTTTTCTCTGTGCAATCCGTGGTTATTTTAGTTTATATGTGTAGTAATATTTTACAAAAGAACCTTCTCACGGGAGAAATTTCGTAACTTTACTACAGTCTAACCCGAAATACCATTCATCATGTTCATAAAGCTGTTCCTGGTTTCCCTGCCTGTGTTCTTTGCAATTGATATGGTCTGGCTGGTTCTGGTTGCCAGAAATTTCTACCAGAGACAAATAGGATTTCTTATGAAGAGCGATATAAACTGGTACGCCGCAAGTGTATTTTATCTTCTCTTCATCGCCGGACTGGTAACATTTGTTATCTCTCCTGCAATTGAAAAACACTCTCCCGTCCATGCTCTTGTTTTCGGAGCATTGTTCGGACTCGTAACATACTCTACCTACGATCTCACCAATCTTGCAACATTGAAAGATTGGCCCATGATTGTTACAATTGCAGACCTGGCATGGGGAATGATACTGTCTGCACTTGTATCGGTAATTGTTTATTTTATTGCTATGAAGTTCCTTTTCTGATTTTAATTATTTGATATCTTATAAGCCATGATAAAATATCTGAACATCGCGTTCTTCATTGGGATGGTAATAATGAACTATCTGGCGAATGCTTTACCGCTCAATAATCACAAAACGGGAGAATTGTCAGATGCCTATCCAAACCTTTTTGTTCCTGCTGGTATAACTTTTTCAATCTGGGGAATTATTTATTTGCTTCTGGCAGGTTTTCTTATCGTTCAGTTTACTGCATCAGGAAACGTTGCAGCCTCTTCAATAGGATGGCTTTTCATAATAACATGTTTGTTTAATTCTTTCTGGATCGTATGCTGGCACTATGAAAAGCTGCCTTTGTCGCTGATTGTAATGGCTGGACTTCTTGTTACTCTCATTTACATCAATATTTTATTGAAAGATCTTCCATTTAATCTGATAAAGGCCGCATTCGGAATTTATCTCGGGTGGATCTGCATTGCAACAATTGCAAATGTTACTGCAATTCTTGTTAATTATAAATGGGGTGGATTCGGCATCTCTGATGAAATCTGGACAATTATAATGATCTCGGCAGGTGCACTTTTAGCCTGTCTCACCGTCCTGAACCTGATGAATCCATTTTCAGGGTTGTCGGTTATATGGGCATTTACCGGAATAATTATCAAAAGACAAGGGGATCATCGTTCAATAGCAATAGCAGCAGCAGTGGCTATTGTAGTTGTATCGGTTGTAACCGTGGTTGGATTTATGAAGAAACCATCATTCTGAGGTTATTACTGAGAAAGTCCCGGATCATTCTCACCAATGAATTCCAGGAACTCATCCTTTCTGATCTCTTCTTCACTTCTTATAGCAGTTTTAGCATTTCTGAAATACTTTTCAAAATCTCTCTTTGAGATAAGCTCCCTTTTCAGTGCCACTTGCAATAATCCATGATAGACATCAATTACTGCCTGAACATATTTTGATCTTTTGTTAAGGAGCTCTGCCAGTTCTTCATTTGAATACACATTATAGTCATTGAAGATTTTTTTCTGCCTTTAGTTAAAGCCGCTCTTCATACCAGATCAATTTAATCACAAATAAACAGGTAGGAGTTCCCCCATATTGTTTTTAAAAACAGTAAAGAAATTCAAAGGAGACGGCACTTGAGGTGAACAAATTATCTGTCTGCATTCCTGTTATCAATTTTTTTAATAACTTATGCCTTAATATTAAAATATTGATATACTTTTTAATTCCCTCAGAAGCTGATCACATTAATACTAAAATTTAAAAGACATGAAGCCATTTAAATCATTTATTGTTCCCTTCACAGCATTAATTGCCCTGGGTTTATCGTCATCACTTTACTCGCAGGTAAATAACAATGCCGGTTATCATCCTGAAGTCGGGCAGGAAGGTAAGGATGTTGTCTGGGTACCTACGCCTCAGGTACTTGTTGAAAAGATGCTTGAGCTTGGGAAAGTTGCTCCCGGGGATATCCTGTATGATCTTGGATCTGGGGATGGAAGAACTGTGATTACTGCAGCGAAAAGAGGCGTGCAGGCTTTCGGAATTGAATATAACCCGGATATGGTAAATCTTTCAAAAAAGAATGCAGAAGCTGAAGGAGTAACCGAAAAAGCAAATTTCACCCAGGCAGATCTGTTTGAAACAGATCTTTCGAAGGCTACAGTGATCACAATGTTCCTTTTACCACAGATAAACATGAAACTCAGACCAAAAATTCTTGAGCTGAAACCTGGGACCAGGATCGTCTCAAATACTTTTGACATGGAGGACTGGCTGGCAGATGATACTGTTACTATAGATGATCTTTCTGCAAGCTGGAACACTGCATACCTCTGGATTGTACCTGCAAAAGCTGATGGGACATGGAAAATGAGTGACGGTGAAATTAACCTCACTCAGACTTTCCAGATGCTAGCTGGTACAATCAAAACAGGAGGCAAGTCTGTGGCTGTTAATGAAGGAAAAATGAACGGCAGTGGTATCACTCTGTCAGGAGGTGGCTATCTCTTTGCCGGAAAGGTAGAAGGTAACAATATTGAGGGAACCGTCACCTTTAATGGCAAGACAGATAAATGGAGCGCAAAGCGATGATTTAATGATACTTACCAGGCGTTAGAAATTCCAGGTTTCTGGTTTACAAAAAGACTCTTTTCAATACAGTCGAGCATAAAATTAGCAACTGCATTTCGACTTATTGCCGGTTTGAGTTTACCGACTCCCTTAAGGTTGTGAAGTACTGAAATATTCTCTGATTTATCATTTAGCATCACAGGTCTTACAACAGTCCAGTCGAGCTGTGATTCTTCCAGAACTTTTTCCTGGCCATCATGATCCATGTATGCATATTTGATATTGCTTATACGGACAAGAAATCTGAAAAAGGCAGGAACTTCCTTTGCCGAATCTCCTACCCCAAGGGCTGTCATAACAACCACTCTCCTGATCCTGATATCATTCATTGCCCGGACGAGGTTTTTCATACTCACTGTCATCACATTCAGAGGAGAATTTATTTTTCTGAAGAGACCTTCAGACTGGTTAAATGTATTTAGTACACTAACAACTGCATCACATCCTCCGATTGCTTTTCGTACAGTATCATAATCAACGGGAGTCCCCTTGATTATTTCAGCACCTTCAATACTGACCGATTCCGGGTTTCGTGCAATCCCGGCTACTTTATAACCCCGTTTAAGGGCTTCGGCTGCAACCAGTTTACCAGTTCTTCCGGAGATGCCCAATACAAGTATCTTCATATTTTTTAATTATCCGTATTAAGAACAAACAAAGTTTGCAAAGAATAGTTTAGCAAAGTCATATTTACATCATCTGGTATAAGCAGAGAAACCCCGTCAGAGCACCGATTACAATATTAAAATAAGCAAGCCATTTAAAGTCGTTCACTATTTTCTTCAAGGTTTGTCCGCTTATGATAAAAGAGATCAGACAAAAAAGAAATGCAATGAGCAGACATGTTTTATCATTTTGCATAAAATAAGGCAGGTGGTTAATTAAATATTGCGATTTTTCAAAATCACTGTGAATGCCAGACATGAAAGAAAACTGAATCTGGATAATCTGGATATATACCGGAAAAATTAGCATCAGAAGCCCGGTAATAAGCAAAAAAGTTGTATTGATACTAGTTGACTTTCTCATATTTGATGTTTAATTCTCCCGGTATTCGTTTTTTATTCAGGAGTTTTCTGCTACTCCTGAAATATTTGAACCCCAATAATAGTTATATTTGAAAGGCATTTTCTTATTTCATCATGTAAAATATAAAGAAAAGACTTTTATCCGCAAGTCTGAATAAAATATTTTTTACCTTAGTTTTTTCTTCGATCTTTAAAGGATCATCGCAGCACAATGAGTGAAGAGATTCTGAAAGCGTTAATGGAACTGTTCGCGCTTATCGTTAAGCAGGATGCCGGCATTCTGTTTAATGAGAGGGAATATGTTGCGGATTTTCTCAACAAACAACTCAGTAAAGAGGCTGTTACTGAATATATTTCCCTTTTTGACCAGCATGCGGGCCCCATTCTGGAAGAGAATGTAAAACAGGGAACATCAGTACCTTCTGTAAAAGATTCTGTCAAGATACTCGGGATCTGTAAAAAGATAAACCGGACTCTAAACCAGGAGCAGAAAATTGTTGTTCTAATGCGTCTTTATGAACTTGTAAATGCAAGTCACCAGTTTACTGTTCAGAGGATGAATATCATCACGACAGTTGCAGAGGTTTTCAAGATATCCCAGACTGAATTCGCAGCTATTGAACAGTTTGTAAAGAACGACAAATCTGAGGAGCTGGTTAATCCTCTTATAATGGTGATTAAACAGGGCGAAGAGGGGAGTATCATCCCGGGCAGGACGATTGCCGGATTCAAGGATACTCTCCTGATAATCATCAGGATACCCAGTGTCGATCTCTATTTTCTTAAATACTATTCAAAAGATACTCTATTTCTGAACGGATTACCGATTCTGCAGAATCAGGTCTATACTTTTGCCAACGGTGGATCTGTTAAGTCGGGTCTGGGCCACGCCATATACTACAGCGACATCAGTTCGAGATATCTTTCTGAAATAATTATAAATAAGCTTTCATTTACAATTGATAATGTATCATTTGAAAAAGATGATGTATCAATTGTAATGGGAGTTAGCTTCTCT
>JAHEYW010000014.1 GCA_023251395.1 Bacteroidales bacterium | reverse complement strand
ACCGTTATTGGTTTTTTACCGATTCTGAAAGTACTTCATTCATCGATCCGGTTCTGTATCCAACTAGGTCTATTGCCACATAATTAAAACCGGCCCTTTTACAGATTTCATAAAGCTTGTCACGGATCTCCCATGCTTTGTTCATTTCATCAGCGGTGAATTCCATTCTGGCAAGGTTTTCATGACTTCTTATCCGGAACTGTGTGAATCCGTATTTTCTGAATTCAAATTCTGCAATTGCCAGCCTGTCAAGCTTCTGTACTGTTATCTTCTCACCGTACGGGAACCTGGATGCCAGGCACGCATATGATTGTTTTTGAGCCGTAGGTAATTTTTTGATCTCTGAATAGTACCTTATATCCTTCTTCGTGAAACCACATTCTGCCAAAGGAGATATCACTCCCCTCTCCTGTTTTGCTTTCAGCCCTGGTCTGAAATCTCCAAGATCATCAGCATTGCTTCCATCAAAAACCACCTCATAGCCTTCATTTTTTGCGATATGGTTTATCTTATTGAACAGCTCACCCTTACAGTAGTAGCATCTGTCAGGCGGGTTATCGGAATATCCAGGGATCTCCGTTTCCTCAGATACAATAACCCTTTGTTTTATCTCAAGCATTATTGCAAGCGACTTTGCCTCATCAAGTTCATAAAAAGGATAAGTACTTGAGGATGCAGTTATCAGTAATAATTTGTCACCGTAAACTTCACTGGCTACACTTGCAAGAAAGGTACTGTCCACTCCCCCTGAAAATGCGATCACTGCACTTTTATATTTCCCCAGTAACTCTTTCAGTATCTTTATTTTGTCTTCCATTGATCAATATTATTTAATTATCCTGTCAACTTTTCGGAATTTCCTGTTTCACTTTCATCCACAAATAAAAGGAAAAAATTTTATGTTCAGTAAGTCTATCGTTTTTATATGTCTTTCCTCTTCCCTCTTCCCTTTTATTTATAACAATCTTTTTGAGGTAAAGGTTTAATAGTTAGAAATCAATTCAGTCAAATCAAAGAAGAACAACCAAAACTTTTATTATTAACTTTATTTCGAACCGTAAAAGAGGATATGATAAAAAATAGTTGTCAAAAAACAAAAATCCATTAACCACAAAGGGCACAAAGATTTATCACTAAGTTCACAAAGTTCCAATTGCTATGGGGAAACATAAAGTTCGTAAAATAAAAATAAACAGTGTTTTAACTTTGTGTACTTTGTGCAAAACTTGGAGTTCTTTGTGGTTAAATTAATTTTTCTTCACTCCCTGTAGGCAAGAAATGTGGAAAGGACTATTGAGACATCCTCAATTAAGAAAAAGAATCAGGATCTGGGCAATTGTAATCATGGGTTCTTGAAATGATTGAATAAGAAACATAACAACAATAATAATATGAAAAGAAGAAAATTTATCGCAGGTGCCGGATTATCAATACTCGGAATGAACAGATTATTCAGTCAGGAACCTGCTGCTCCGGAGATCATCACAAAAAAAAGAGCACAGATAATTAATACTAAAGTTCTGGTAGCAGGCGGAGGCCCGGCAGGAATCGGGGCTGCGATAGGTGCTGCGAAAGCTGGCGCTGATACTTTTCTGATCGAAAATCAGGGTTTTTTTGGAGGTACAGCAGCATTCAGTGTTGGAATGTGTATGAACCAGATGCGCCCAAATGAAAAACCACGCGGATTTGTCCATGAACTGCTCCTGCAAAAACTTCAGAATTATGGGAACCAGGCAGTAAGGCTGAGCACACATCAGTTCTTCGTAAATGTTGAATACCTTAAAGCAGCTGTTCTTGATGCACTGGATGAGGCCGGATGCAAATATCTGGTCCATACAAAAGCAGTTGATGCAATTACAAGAGGCAATAAAGTAACGGGAGTAATAATTTCCACTAAATCCGGACTGGTGGAAATAAGGGCGGATGCGGTTGTTGACTGTACCGGAGACGCTGATATTGCATTTTTTTCAGGAGCCCCAACCCTTAAGGAAGAGGGAAGTCTGTCTGCCCAGACTCTGTTACTCGATATAAGCAATGTGCAGAATTACTCGAATAAGGATATGGCCGGGGTTGTGAAAAATGCAAAATCAAAATATCCTCTGATTCCTGATAGCTGGATGTTAATTAAAGTATCCAATTGTCATCATTATTATATTAATCACTCCGGTACAAGGGACCTCGGGACCTTTGACGTTACTGATCCATTCAAGTTTTCAAAAGCGGAGTGCCTTAGCCGCAGGCAGGTATTTCAGATGACTGAGTCTATGAGGGAGTTTGGGAGTGGGGATTTGAAAAACTGTGAAATTGTCGGAGCCTCCACACAAATAGGGATCAGGGAATCGCGAAGGATAGAGGGTTCATATATTCTCTCTGAAGATGATGCTTTGAAAGGAAGCCGGTTCGATGATGTTATAGCCTGGAGAAGCGGATGGCTGGATATCGGATTTAAAAGAACTGAACAGATGAGGATACATCAAGTTCCTTACCGCGCTATTATTCCCCTGAAGATTGACGGATTACTTGCCGCAGGCCGATGTATCTCGGCAAGCCATGTCGGAGCCGCGGCAGGAAAAAGTATGGGTAATTGTTTTGCAACTGGTCATGCAGCCGGTATTGCGGCTGCAATGTCATCAAGAACCAGGAAGATGCCAAGGGAACTTAATGTTAAGGATATACAAGAGGCACTTAAAAAGGATGGTGTTGATCTGAATGTAGGGGGAGAAACCCAGTCTCCTACCATGTCAATGTAAAAAATTACTTTTAAGCAATTACCCTGACCTTTGCACTTAGATAACTGAGTTGCTCCAACTCTTAAATTTATCACTGGTCATTGATCTGGTAATTCCTTGAAAAAGTTTGCATAACAGATCCTACATAGGTTTTTGAGACGGGGATATCTGAAACAGAAGGAGTATCAAGCTCAAGCATCAGACCATCTTTTTCCTTCCTTATAACTTTTACCTTTTCAAAATTAACGATATAGGAACGATGACATCTTATCACATCTGTTCCCGAAAAGTTTTCCTCAACTTTCTTGAGTGTCTCCCTGAGAAGGTATTTTGATACTTTATCCTTATTAAGATAGCAAACACTTACATAGTTCTCGGCTGATTCGATATAAAGCAGGTTTTCCTTTTTAACGGAGAATCTCAACACACCTTTGTCATCATAAAAAGGTATCATGTCCTTTATATTTGAAGCAACAGCATTCAGGTCAGCGAGCCTGAGTATCTGTTCCTGTTTATCTCTCCATGAAAAATAAAGCCAGAGGACCGAGTAGGGTAATAAGAGCACCAAAGCTGTATTCCATGAACTGAATTTCAGAAGCTCATAAAAGGTCCGGTTATCACTCAGAACGTGTTTTTCAAATAATGCATAAAACAGTGACATAAAGAAAACCTCTGCAAAAATCCAAAACAGATAATATAAAAGTCTGATAGGAACTCTTTTGCTGACATAATACATTATAACCCTGCTTATAACAACAACAAGAACCCCAGTTAGTATTATCAGACTGGAATAAGTAAAAAATTCAAGCCTTGTAACATTAAACCATCTGTCGGAACCAAAAGGGGAATAGAGATTTAAGAAAACCAGTGCAAATAATGAGGTAAAAACAACTAGCCGGATTATATTTCTTTTCTCATGAAGATAGGCTGGGACCGGTTTATTAAGATCTATCATCAATAGTCCATTTTCTGGTTGCAAATGTAGCCAATTAGGCAGACTTTTATTTTCTATGCTTAAAATTTTGGAGAAAATGGATAAGGGATTCTGTCCCTCATTCGATTATTCCGTCACAAATAGTTCCTTTTCATCCCTCCGGGTTATGCCTAACCACATTAATTTGGAACGGAGGGTATGTTAATAGTTACTTAGCGGGATAATGAATATTAAGATGAGTTACACAAGGTTGTTCAATGAAATAAAATTGCTTTATAATCCTTCAAAACCAAAGATTGAACTACCTTCCGGTATCCATATAAAGAACTTTGAATTCAAGTCAGATTGTCCTGCCAATGGTTTTATAAATCCGGAGGATCCTTTTATAAAAGAGAACTCGAGCTTTTCCTACCCGGTCTTCTGTCCACGTGAAAAAAGCAACAGGGTTATCCTTTTGCTTCATGGATTAAACGAACGAAGCTGGGCAAAATATCTTGTCTGGGCACACAGACTGACCGAAAGTACATCAAGTTATGTTATACTCTTTCCCATCTCTTTCCATATAAACAGGTCCCCTGAAAGCTGGAGCAACCCCAGGTTCATGTCGGATTTTCTGAAAACAAGGAATTCGGTGATTGGGAAAATCTCAAATGCCAGCTTTGCCAATATTGCCCTTAGTAACAGGCTTACTGATGACCCGATGCGTTTCTTCAATTCGGGATACCAGACAGTAAATGATATAGTAAAGCTTCTTACTTCAGTAAAGAATGGGACTCATCCTGAAATAACACCCGGATCAAGGGTTAATGTTTTCGGGTATTCCATTGGCGCTTTCCTCTCGGAAATAATGGTAATGGGGAATCCGGATGATCTCTTTTCAGAATCGAGGCTTTTTATTTTCTGCGGCGGTTCAGTATTCAGCAATATGAACGGGTCATCAAAACTGATCATGGATAAGAGGGCTTTTGACAGAGTGTATGAATATTATATGAGAGATTTCGAAGCTGATGTGATGAAGAAAAACAGGCTTTCCGAATTCCTGCAGACAAGTAAAATCGGGCTGGCATTCAGGTCTATGATTGACCTGGGCAGACTGATCCCGTTCAGGGAGAACCTATTTTCACAATTAAATGATCAGATACAGGTAATTGCACTTGAACAGGATTCCGTTATTCCGATAAAAGGAATTATTGATACAATGAAGGCTACAGGTAGAAAAGATTCTGTCACCAGAATGGATTTCAAATTTACTTATTCACATGAGAATCCATTCCCTGTTCTGGGCGATGAATTATTTAAAGAAGTAGATATCTGTTTTGACAGGGTATTCGACAGAGCTACAGCTTTTCTTGCATAGATCAGTATAATTTCTCATTTATCTTTAATTGACTTCAAATAGTCAATAATCCCTTCATAAATCTTTTGGGCTTCCATCTGGCGGAAGTTTGAATCGGCCAGCTTCTCCTCATCATCAGCATTGTCCAGAAAAGCCTGTTCGACCAGAATAGATGGCATTTGTGAATTTCTCGTGACTGTATAATTAAATGACCCCACATTCCCGAATTCCTTTAATTTTAGCTCAAGCATCCGTTCATACACTTTTTCAGCCAGAGGTTCCCAGAATGAATTGAGGTAATATGTGCTGGTACCTGAAGTTCCCAGATAGTCACCACCTCCTCCGCCTGCATTTGCATGGATACAAACGAGCAGATTGGCGCCGGATTTCCTGGCAATATCCCGTTTATCCAGGACAGCCATATCTTTATCAGAATCCCTTACCTGAAACACCTCAGCTCCCATCGACCTGCATAGTTCGCCTAACCGGAAAGAAAGGTCGAGGTTAATCTCTTTTTCAAGAAGACCCGACAGTCCAACAGCTCCGAGGCTTGATCCACCATGACCGGCCTCGATTGCAATCTTTAAACCGGTAAGTGGTTTTACATTATTAATATCATATATCGGAGGATACTTTACACGGAGAACAAGCCGTTTTCCTTCAGGACTTAAACTATAACCCCATATGTTAGAAGTATTCAGATTTA
The DNA here is from genome assembly GCA_023251395.1 of Bacteroidales bacterium. Taxonomy (GTDB): domain Bacteria; phylum Bacteroidota; class Bacteroidia; order Bacteroidales; family VadinHA17; genus LD21. Next base: position 20,584 of record JAHEYW010000014.1, on the reverse strand, counting down.
CATATATCTGATAAGTCTCCGGATTGGGTTGTTGCCATGTAACTTTTGAAATGATCTTTCTTCCAGCCAGATGAGTCATCCATGTGCTGCTTGTCTCCACACCAAAAAGTGTTATAACAAGTCTTCTCTGGTCGGGATCAGGATATACTTCATAGGGAACAGGCTCCGGGTAAGGAATGGAAAGCACATCAGCATCTTTTGAAGGGCCACATGATATACTCTCTATATAATAGCCGGGCTGGACTGTTCCTTCGGGCATGATCTGAACATCGCTTTTGCTTATATAACCATCCTCCACATTACTGAGACGTACTCTGTAATTATCCCCAAATTTTCCATTGGTTTTCATAATAACCCCGGGTCCAAATTCATTTCTGATGGGACCGCCAAGCCGCGGTGCGCTGAGGTCATAAGTAAACCTTGAATTCTCTTTAACAACTTTCACAACCGGAAAGTCACGTAGTTCCCGGATCGTAATTGTATTGACGGAGATCATTTCATATTCTTTTTTGTCAGGTGCGCCGGCAGTCGGATCTAAATTCAGCACGATATTATACTTTCTCCCCGCCTTAAGTTTGTTGGCATAAAGAAGTCCGGTATAAAGACTATAGTCACTGAAATCCTGTCTTGAACATTTGAATTGCTGATTACCAGGTTCAATCTCAACAGAACCTTCCTGTCCTTTGGATCCTCTGAAGCTTATCCTGATAACATCCTGTGGCAGAAGTTCGATATCTTCGGAGGGTGAAACGCTTTTATCATTTATCCATAACGGATAGGTTTGCCTGGTCAGGTCAGTTTTATGATAGATAAACTCATTCTCATAAAATACCTTTGAAGAATCCTTGCTGATTACAGTTGCCCGGACTCGGTTTGAACCCTCATGGAATTTAATCCTGTCAAAGAAAATACCTGTCTTGTACTGCTTCAGGCTATCATTATCTATCCTGACAGAGACTGCCGGATATTCTGTTTTGCAAAGAATATCTGCTTCCTGTTTCTGCACTAACCGGTCAGGCATTTCCCTAAGCTCAACCCATGGGGTTTTTCTGATTATTTTGCCATCCCTGAGAAGTGAGTATTTAAAAGGGATACTCCAGCTTTCTGTCAGTAATCTGTATTTTCCTGAAGTCGTTTCCAGCTCAATTGTATCTTTTGAATTATTCATGAATCCGATTAACCCATGCGAATCGGTAATACATTTTTTACTTTTCCCATTTAAATAGATAACCTGACCAGCTGAAAGTCCGGGGAATAAGTCAGAAACATCAAGAATTACAGCATTGACAGGTTTAATTTTTTTAAGATCTTCCGGCAGGCTGGCTTTTGTCGTGTAATTGCCCAGAGGTTTTTCTGTTTCGGTTGCCAGTCCGGTAAGAGGTATAATAAGATCTGAAATCCCTTCATCAAGATATTTTACAGCATTCTGATATTCTGTCTCACCTGAATAGACAAGTGATGTGACCAGATATGGTTTGACAGTCATGACCTGAGAAAAAAGATATTCAGGTAATTCCGAATTGTTTTTATTTAAGATCAGGCCGATACCATCAATATCATATTTTGAAATAAATGCGGTGATCTTATTATTCAGATCTGTCATTATCCCTGGCAGGTTTTTAGAATCATCTTCTGAAATAACAGGAAGCTCCGCCAGTAAAAAAATCCTTAATCCGTTCTTATGTGCAGCATCTGTTGAAGACTTCAGCGGATCAGCCACTTGTTCCATTTTTTTGTTACTATTTGATACCTGGTTCAGATACTTTTCTGCCTCACCATCTATTGAGAAATAGATACAATTATAATTTGCCGCAGCACATTTTTCAACGATTGTGTAGATGTTCTTCTGTACCGTCAATGAGTTATCATTTATCCATTTCTCAGGCAAAATTCTGAATCCGCGAATTTCTGGTGCAGATACTTTACCCTTGTCAATAGCGCTTGAAGTATCAGTACTAACTTTTGAAGGACTGCAAGAAATAGACAACGCAAGCAGCAATACCGGCAGGTACGATAGAACTCTTCTCATATTCCATAATTTTAAAATCTTAATGAAATTTACGAATTAATCGCTGGCTGATGAATGATAAATGTGATAACTTTATTTATACAGCAGGTATTTCTCCCGGATTTTCAGAAAGTCATCGATATCATCCTGGCAAGCCTTAACAACCTGTTCAACAGTCATTCCCGGTTCTTCAAGTTTTTTAATTATTGCGGGTGGTGACCATCTTAATGAATCGGGGGATAGCTTTCTATAGGCATCAAAAATATTGATAGCAGCTTCAACAGATCTGTATGCAGAAGGGTCGGTTAGCATGATCTCTACTCCTCCTGCCATTTTATTCCAGGGCTTTTTTCTGGAATTGGCCCCTGGTTCTGAATTTGCCGGGACAAAATAGACAGGTCTGAACACAGCACCTTTTATTCCTCTGCTATTAAGATCATTAGCTGCTTTATCAGGATCAATCCAGGTTGATCCTGTGAGAAGGAATGGCTTGGTTGTACCTCTACCTTCAGAAATATTGGTACGCTCAAAGAGACACTGACCAGGATATACAACTGCCGTTTCAAAAGTACCCATATTAGGTGAAGGCATAATCCAGAGAAGCCCGGTTTCGTTCCATAGCATACTCCGGCGCCACCCCTTCATTTTTATCACTGTAAGATTAGCTCCAAAGCCTTCTGTTTCATTCCACATTGTTGCCAGTTCACCGTATGTCATACCATGCCGCAGGGGCAGAGAGTGTCTGAAGATACTGAAGGTATCAAGCATTGGTCCTTCTACTACGCGTCCTCCGAGCGGATTTGGTCTGTCGAGTACGATAAAAGGTTTACCTGCTTTTGCACAGGCTTGCATTGCATATGACATTGAGTATTTGAATGTATACCATGCAGATCCCACACCCTGAATATCAAAAAGCAAAACATCGAGGCTATCAAGCCATTGTCGTTTAGGTGCATAAACGTCACCATAAAGGCTGTAAACAGGTATTCCGGTTTTAGGATCCGGCTCTCCCTCCTGTATGATCTTTCCCTGCAGTGCTCCTCTGACGCCATGTTCGGCTCCGAATAAAGCTACAAGATTAACCCCGGGTGTTCCCGCCAGGATATCAATAGTGCTTCTCATGTCAGATCCAACTGCTGAAGGATTGGTAATAAGTCCGACTCTTTTACCCTTTATCAGATCAGGATAATCCTCAAGGAGCACATCAATGCCTGGTTTTACAAACGGCTGTTTAAGAGCAGATTCAGGTGGTTTCTGTGAATACTGTGCAATGATCCCGGTTAATGGTGGTGCCATACTGAATGATAACCCCGGGATATCCCTTTGAACTACTTTGCTTTCATTTCCATATCCGTCAATTGCCGTCACTGCAACACTATCAATCCTGAAAAGAATTTTTTCAATATTATCTATGGACTGCACATCAGGTCGATTAAGGGCAGTCTCGTTTACTGTAAATCCAGGTAACCTATAGGAAAACCTTGCTCCATCGACGATGTCATAGTTCCATTGTGATCCCTGTTTATAGTAGATCACCCATTGGGCTGTTTTGGATGTGCTTTTTGAGATCCATGAAATATTAACAGTGTCTCTATCCAGAGATATATTAACAGCTGGTGATTCCGGAAGCTTTGCACTAAGCCATGGCGAGGAAGGAACCAGTGCCTTTTTCCTGTAAGGGCCATCTGATATGGCTTTTGTCATTGCAGGTGAATTTATGAGTGTCCCAATACTCCAATGTACGACACCCGGACTTGATGGCAAAATTCCCCGGGCAATCATGATCTCATTTATTGCTTCATCAGAAGCTTTGTCCGCCTGCTGGCCACCAAGGCTTATTCCGGGCCAGAGGTGCCGGTTCTTTAGATTCTCACCTTTCCACCATTCAAGCAATACCGGATAACTCTGAGCCAGCTGGTTTACCGGCCAGTAAAGCTGTGGGGAATAATAATCTATCCAGCCTTCATTAAGCCATTTTTTAGCATCTGCATATAGGGTATTATGCTGATCAAAAGAGGCTCCGATGGCGGGGGGGTTATATGGTCTCCAGATCCCGAACGGGCTAAGTCCAAACTTGACGTATGGTTTTTCGGCTTTAATGCCCTTGTAAACTCTTTTTATGAAAGTATTTACAGCCTCTCTTCGCCAGTCACCCCGTGATAGTTTTCCTCCGCTCTTTGTGTAATCACTCCAGCTTTTTTCATCAGGGAAATCCTTGAAATTATTATAATCGGGATAGGGGTAGAAATAATCATCAAAGTGAATGCCGTCGAGGTCATACCTTTTTACGAGGTCCATTACAACACTGAAAGAGTGATCCTGGGTCCCTTTCAAAGCCGGGTCGAGCCACCAATATCCATCTCCTTCAAGCTTCAGCACCAGTTCAGGCCTTTTCCTGATAATTGAAACATCTGTTATTGCACCACCGGCAGGATGATGTGCTCTGTAGGGATTTAGCCAGGCATGCAGTTCAAGGCCCCGGGCATGAGCTTCCTTTATCCAGAATTCTAGAGGATCATAATAAGGAACTGGTGCCTTGCCTTCTTCACCGGTAAGGTAATATGACCAGGGTTCAATTCCGCTATTATACATAGCATCGCAATGTGGCCTCACCTGGAATATTACTGCGTTGAAATTATTTTTTGCAAGAAGATCCAGAAGTGCAATTGCTTCTTTCTTCTGGTCTTCGACTGGTAGTCCGGGTTTGCTTGGCCAGTTAATATTGTCAACTGTTGCCACCCAGGCAGCCCTGAATTCGCGTTGGGCACTTGGTTTTCTTCCATAGATGTCTCCGGTTACAGCCGGTCTGGTGGTGAAACATCTTGTAAGAACTACAATCAGGAAAACTGATAAAAGAAGAAGAAGGATTTTCTTTTTCATATAACTTAAATATCTTATAAACTATTAGTTGCGCGATGATTGAGGTGAGTCTGATTATATACGGAACAGATAACATCTGTTTGTCCACATTAATTTAGTAAAGAGTTTTATTCCGTAAGTCTTCCAATATGAAGATCCTTCTGAACTTCAGAAAGATATGAAAATACCGGCAGGTTTTTCATCTGTTCAATATCTTTTATTTTATTGACATTAACGATGATTATATCACCCATGCCCTTACCATAGTCACCTGTGAAATCGTAAAAGCCAGCCATAACAGTCAATTCACCTGACTGAACCAGGTCCTTATATTTTTTACATGCAATATTAACCTGATAATCAAGATTTTTCTCGATAACCTGGGTTTGTATTTTTTCGAAATCTTCGTTTCCGTTTTCCTTTATATTTGGCCTCAGAAAGTCGAGTTCATGCTTGATATTATAGGATTCGTTTTCGAATCCTTTTAAATAGGCTTTGATTGCCCCGCAGTCAGAGTGTCCCAGGAAAAATAACATAGGTGTCTTTAAATGGTAGATGCCATAATCAACCGATCCCTCTGTTGAAAGAATTTGATTTCCTATGTTTTTGATTGAGAATACCCTGTTTGAAGTATCGGGCATCAGTGAGTTAAGCGGAACACGTGAATCTGAGCATGTTACCAGAGTGATATAAGGTTTCTGCTCGTACTTAAAGCTTTCAAAAAACTCTCTTGGATGTACCTGTGTAAAATAGTTATTACCCAGAACGATTTGTGCAACAATTTCCGGAGGCATGATTGCTTTGGGCTTTTCAGGGGCTTTTTTAATATCTGGTTCTCTTTCGCCGATAGCAGCAACAATGGCATCGTGAAGATTATCACGGCGGCTGATGTGTCCCAGCAAATGCTCAATTCCTTCATTCCTCAATAAATCTCTTACTTCTGAATGCGCCTCCACAATTTTAAAATCCACGCCTCTTGCTTTCAGGTTATCGTATAACCTCTTGATCAGTCTTGCACCGCTCGAATCGATTGTTGCCGAGGTGCTTAAGTCAAAAATGACAATATTCAGAGATTTATCCATTTCCTTAACCTTGGCCCAAACGGTCCGGAAGATATACATAACATTGAAATACACAAGTTGTGATTCTACCCTGAATACAAGAGTACCCGGAATGAGTTCGTTATCAGGGTGCCTTTTAATATCGGTATAACGATTTGTCCCCGGGATCCTTCCCAGAAAAGCCACATTAGGGCTGGAAACAGTGCGGATAAGGAGTATAAGTGAAGAGAGAGCACCCAGGAGAACGCCATTCTTGATTCCAAAGATGATTACAAACAGGAATGACATCATAGCAACAATAAAATCGAAACGATTGACCTTGAATAAGCGCTTCAACTCTTTTAGATCAAAAAGCCCTTTAATTGCGACCAGTACAATAGATGCCAGGATTACCGCGGGAAGATTTTTTAATAGTCCTGTCAGATACAGAAGACAAATTCCAATCGTGGCTGATGCAAAAACGAGTGATAAGGGTGTTTTTGCACCTGCATTATTATTTACTGCTGACTGTGATAATCCCCCGGTAACAGGATAGCCATGTCCGAAGGAGGTGGCCAGATTAGCTACTCCCAGTGCAAGAAGCTCCTGCCCGGGATCAATTTCATATCCATTCTTTTGGGCAATTGTCCTTGCAGCAGAAATGCTTTCAATATAAGCGAGAAGAAAACATCCAAAAGCCAGAGTGATTATTGTGCCAATATCATCAAAATTAAGGTCAGGGAGTCCGATCTGAGGAAAACCACTTGGTATCTCGCCAACGGTTTTGATACCAAGATTCCCTATTGGTGTGAACGTTATAGCCACGACAGATAATGCAACAACAAAGATGGCAACTGGTTTACCGGGAAGTAGCTTTTCTCCGGCAATCAGCAGACCAATTGCGACAAGGCCAAAAATCAAAATATTAAGATTAGTATCCGGAATTTGCCTGCACAGAACAATAAACCTTTCAATAGAACCGGCCGCACTTCCTGCGCCGGGTACTCCGAATAGTTTTGGCAGCTGAGTCAGGGCTATTGCCAGAGCTGCTCCGGCTTTGAATCCAAGCAGTACAGTCTCACTGATGAAATTAATTATACTGCTTAATCGCATCAGGTAAGCGAGGATACTTATTCCTGCCATAAGGAATGCAGTGAGGGTAGCAAGTTCTGTCCATCTCTGAATATCTCCTTTTGCGATTGTGGCCAGGGTGCCGCTTATGAGCATCGAAATTGCAGAGGTAGGTCCTATCGCCAGCTGCTTACCAGTACCAAAAAAGGAATAGAATACTCCGCCGATAAGGTACCCATAAATACCATACTGCGGAGGCAATCCTGCAACAGTCGCATAAGCCATTGCAACAGGAATAGCATAGGCAGCAAGTGTCACACCGGCTACTGCGTCCTTTCCTAAAAATGCTGTTGAATATTCAGAAAGCCAGCCAATAGCAGGAATATGTTTGATTAATCTTTCCTTAAAGGTTCTCTTATCTTTCATAAACCGGAGTTTTGTCTGTTAAAATACCCATATTGCTAAAATAATATAATTCAACAGATTAAACAACATTTTTAAAAACCGTTATAAAATGCAGCACGAGAGTATCTTAAACAAAAAAAACAGGAACCTGATTTCTCAGATCCCTGTATGCCATTTATAAAACCGTTTGGTTCCTGGCATAAGTTTAATCACCAGGAAGTCAAACTTGAATGAGGTTAATTAACTACCACCATTTTATCAGCTTCCTTGCAAACCTGCGATCGAAGGTGTGTGTTGCCTGGGTTGTATTATTTGTAACATTAACAAGAGTAAACCGCGGATAAGCAGGATCTTGTTTGAAAGAAATTGTAAATGAAGCTGTTCCGGCAGTCAGCACCATTGTACCTGATGCTAACACAGGAGATACTCCCTGGTAGAAGATAAGTGTAAGAGGTGTGGCAGCATCTACTGTCTTGGAGTAATTCTCACCTTTCTCATTCACCCCTGTTACAGAACCTGATGTGGTTACAGTATCCTGTTCAGGCTTATTTATGAATTTAACGGTCTGCCAGTTAGTTCCAACAGTGTTAGCATAATGCAGATATGCTTTTCTGGTTTTGGCCACCACCCTGGTAAATTTAAGAGTATCAGTCACTCCAGTTTTTGTTATTGCAAAGCTAAGGTTTGCGGTAATATTATCAGTTATCGTAAGCCTGAGACTCGTTAAAGCATTGAATTTGAAATTCTTGGCACTTCTTACAACAGTTCTTGTTCCGTTAACCTTAATTGTGGTGCTGTCTGTTTTAATCGAGAAGTTCTTGAATGTCTGTGACCGGGTAACTAATTGTTTATCATTTCCGGTGACAGATACAGTTATGTCAATCTCCCCGTTCTTAATGAAGGTTTCATCGGCAGTATTGTCTGTATAATTGGTATAGACAATAGTAATGATTTTGGGGAAAGTCACACTGTCCTGTTTATCAACGGTCAATGTACGGGTACCTGATAATGATACAGATTTAAGTCCGCTTCCAGTTACAGTGTAGTTTACAACCTGAAGCTGATCCATTAGATTATCAACATCCTGGTCATTTTTGTCAGCAATAGCATCCTGAACATCAGAGTTCTGAACCTGGGCTATCTGAGTCAGTGTCAGCTTTGTTGTTGTTGAATCTTTCTTGCAGCCCGTTATCAGAAGCGCAAAAACAGTAAGAAGCAGCAATAAGTACTTTGATTTCATCTCTTTCGTTTTTTAGTTATAAATATTTGTTTCCTATATCCCGATATCCGTTATTTTTCAATTAGATGTAAATAAATGTATAAGGTTTAATGCCGAATTTTCTATCAGACTGTTGTTTGCTTTCCCTTAATTGAAATAAGCTACAGTTGTAAACGTTGAAAGTCACAATTTTGTTTCATACCAGGATCATTCTGGCTGAAAATTCTTATGTAAGTGATTAAAAATTAAAAAGGGGTTGCGAAAGATCTGAAGCAAACTTCAGTCTTTTATACATCGCACAGAAAAGCCGTTAGTGAGATCAATAAAATTTCTGGTAACTGTGGTACTGGCGTGATTCATGCTTCTGTACCAGCCGTTCAGTGAATTTGATTTATTTACTGTCCACCATGATCCGGCAGATTTTTCAGAGAAAAAGAGTCCATTACCATAACGTGTTCCTCCCGGAAGGGAGTTAAAACCACTTTCATTAGTGGCTCCTGTATTAGGGTTCAGCCAGTTCTTTGTACCGGATTCTTTCATCTTTCCGCCTGCCACATTTTCTCCACCAAGAAGTTCCACCATTGTTGTCCATTCAACATCGGCAGAAATATGCCAGCCGGCCGGACATAATTTTCCGGTATTAATGGAATAACCATTGTACAATGCTCCATACTTGCTTTTGAACAGAGTATCATTATTGTACCAGCAATAAGCCGGAGCCGAGAGAATGATCCAGGCATTCTTGTCGCTGACCAGAGGTATGGAAGTACCATCGTTGAATTTAGTTGTACGCAGGTTTTCTGCCATCCAGATCTGAGCTCCGATTTTGACAGTCTTATAGGTGTTTCCGTCCTGATCCTGAACAGTACTTAATGATTGTGCTGATGCATTATTTATTAAGGTGGAAACAATCAAAACCAAAATAAAATGAAAGCCGTAGACTATTGCATTTTTCATGTTGTGGATATTTAGGTTTTGCATATTGTGCCGTTTTCAAAATGCATTAATGAATTACATATAGCTGAAAGCCACAAATATGCAGCAAGTTAAGAAATATTCGGAAATCTTTTTAACCAATATGCAGATATTTGAGATTCTAATGAAGAAGGAAAGACAAACAACACCTTTCCTGCTATTTCCCTTGCCAGCCAGGCCCTTTCACAAACCTTCCTGGCAAAGCTCCTGTATGCTCCCCATCTTTTAAAACCTGTATACCATTCACAAATACATGAATCATCCCCGTTGCATACTGCCCTGGATTCTCAAAGGTAGCATGATCTGATATCTTCGATTCATCGAAAATATTCAGATCAGCAAAATATCCTTTTTTGACCAGGCCGCGTTTACTGATATTCAGGTTATAGGCAGGAAGCCCTGAAAGCTTGTGTACGGCTTTTTCAAGTGAGATGACTTTCTCATCCCTGACATATTTTCCAAGAAGCCTTGCAAAGTTCCCATAGGCTCTCGGATGAGTACTTGACCTGAGGAATACACCCTCAGGTGCATATGAACCTGCGTCGGAACAAAATGTTACCCAGGGAAGCGATATTTGTTTTTTCACATTATCCTCCGACATTGAGAAATAAACAACACTTCCCCTGCTCCTGTCCTGGATAACAAGGTCTATTGCAGTTTCTTCAGGCGACTTTTTCCGTAATGCTGCAATCTGAGCCAGCGTTTTGCCGGTAAGATATTTCAAAGTATCATTATTGAAGCCTATAAGCAATACCTTATCTGCTGAACCAGTTTTATTCATTATTGCCTTGTGAATATCAACCAAAATCCTCTTCCTGATTACAGGGTCAGAAAGTCGTTTTATCCAGTCATCCATTCCTCCTTCCTGTACCCATGCCGGCATAATTATATCAAGTCCTGTTGAACTTGCAATATAGTTATACATATCTGCAGTGATATATAATCCCTGGTTGCGGGCAGAGTCAATCTTCTGAATTACACCATCAATCTTACCCCAGTTTAGTACACCAACCTGCTTAAGGTGATAGATCTCAGACCTTATGCCAGTTTCCTTTGCAATGGTGATCACTTCATCGAGGCTTCTGAAGATATCATCACCTTCATCCCTGATATGTGAAATATACATCCCATTGTATTTTGCAGCTTCCCTGGATAATGCGATCAGTTCTTCTGTTGTGGCAAAACAGGCAGGTACATACTCGAGTGCCGAGCTTACGCCAAGAGCACCTTCTTCCATCGCCTGCCGGACCAGAAGTCTCATTGAATCAAGCTCTTCTTCTGTTGGTTTTCTGTTTTTGTATCCAATCAAATAAATTCTTGGAGTGGCTGCACCGATAAAAGAGGCTACATTAGGAGAGATCCCTTTCTTTTCAAGAAACTGAAGATACTGACCCAGTGTGGTCCATGCTATATCATATTTAACATCTCCTTCGGCCTCTTTCATCTCTTTTTTCATCCTGTTATTAAGTGGCCCCATTGATTCTCCTTCCCCCAGTACTTCAAGTGTCACTCCCTGACGGATATCGCTTTGTGATCGTCCATCAGCAATTAGAGATTCGTTTGCCCAGCTGAGCATATTTATGAATCCGGGAGTAACAACCATCCCTGTTGCATCGATCACCTTTAATGCCAGGTCTCCCCTAAAGATCCCGATTTCAGAAATCGAATCACCTTTTATTCCAATATCTGCCTTGTATCTTTGTGTTCCGGTTCCGTCAACAATGGTTCCATTCTTGATAATTATGTCAAACTGGAACTTGGAAGTACAGCCTGAAATGAATAAAGCTGAAATCAATATCGACCTGATAATATTCATTTTTGAATTCTTTTACAAATTGAAATAAAATTATGTAAAATTGTAGTCTGCCTGGTTTTAATTATGGAAAAATGTCAAGTAATTCAAAGATAATTAAATATGGCTTAATTTTCAGCATTGTTTTACTGTTATGCTGTACCTCATGTGCTACCTCCAGGGAAACAGGAAGATGGTCAAAGGAACAGGAGGCATACTGCCAGCTGTCTCACAATGGAAAAAACAATTACTATTTTTCAGGAAACTATCAGCGGAAATTAAAAAAGAACGAACTGAGAATAGGTGGTAAATTCACAACCAAATTCCGCCGGTTCTGATATTGTTCCAGGACTTATTAATTTCAGAAAATTATACTTGTTTTATTAATTGAACTAATTGACCTTCAATTCAAACAAACATTAATAAACGTAGTTCTACTTACCGGGTTGTTCAGTTTTTTCAGGTTCCTTATAAAGACCATTTCTCGATAAGAGGTGATCAAGGTTCGAAAGGTTGTAAACAACAACGGCAGTAACAACGGCTGTCTGGTTCTGATATTCCGGAATACTCTTATTATACATGTCACGCTCAGTATGCCAGATTTCATTATAATTGAAGTCATAACCTTTTGCATCCGGTATTCCGAATGTAAGTGTAGGAACCCCCTTTACGGCAAATGATCCTGCATCAGTGCTGCTTGCAGCAACAGGTTTTGGCCCGGGAGGAGTTGTCCTTTTATTCAATGTAAACGGGAAATCAGGATTTATACTGTTTAATGGTTCACATATCTTAACAAAGTCATCATACATTGCTTCGGGCACAGTAAGGCTGTTTGCAACCGTTGGCCCACTATCCCGATTAAAGTAATTTGATATCCTTCCCAGTTTATCATCATTCCGTGACACCCAGCTTTTTGATCCCAAAAGGCCGAATTCTTCACCAGCCCACAGACACACTATTATTGTCCGTTTGGGCTTCCCGCCTGCAGCAATTATCAGACGTGCTGCCTCCATTGCAGGTGTGATCCCTGATCCATCGTCAACTCCTCCTGAAGCTACGTCAAAAGCGTCGAGATGACCACCCATCATCACATATTCCTCAGGATACTTTGTGCCCTTGATTATGCCCAGAACATTATTGTATTTAACCGGACCCATTTTGAAATAATTACGGATATCGAACTCAACTAAAAAGTAGCGTCTCTCTTTAACCATCTGCTCGATAATTTTGTATTGATGTTCATCAAGCTTAATATCCGGGATTGTCGGAAGCGTTTCAAAAGTCATCTTGTTAACATTTTTTCTGTCATACAAAACCCTGATTGGAACGGTAGACGACTGTATTATCCCAAGAATACCTGCTTCTTTCATCTGTTTATAAAACAACGCCGGTTCCTCTTTATATGGGAGGAGCGGTTTAGGATCTTTATCATTATTCCTTCTATTCTCAGCATTTATTTCACTGTTTTTCTTTGCAATCTCTTCATTTTCTGCGATGATCTTTGCTCTGATCGAATCACCCCTTTCAGAATAGTCTATGGGCCAACCATTATTAGTACCACCTATGAGGACCCAGGCGCCCTTCAGGGCTCCTTTCATATTGTTGAATTCCGACTGGGTCTTTGGTTCAGCCAGAACCGGGCCACGCTGAACTCCTTTTGTTCCTGAAGTATATGACGGTGTTGCAAAATGAAGGTCCATGCCATTCTCGCTCAGAAGCCTTCCAAACCAGGGACCCCTGTTGAATCCAACAGGAAGAGTTCCTGCTTCATCCAGTACAACCTCCATACCCCATTTTTTAAACTGAGCTGCACACCAGGCTGAAGCATTTTCATAAGAGTCAGATCCAAGCAAACGTCCGCCGAACCTGTTTGTTAGAACATCCAGGTGATTCATTGCCTGATTATCTGTCTGTCCTAATTTAATTATTGTACTTACAACCTTATCCTGCTGACCACTCAAAGTATTATTACAGAATATTAGCGCAACCGCAAAAAGAATGAGGATTGATCTTTTCATTTTATATAGCATTTCCAATTAGTAATTAATCTTTTGAGCCGGAAAGCTAATGAAATATTGAAAAGAAATAAAAAGGGAAGAGATGTTTTTAAGCTATTTTTGGGTAGTTACGATAGTGGTATCGGTTCTTCACCTCACTGCGCATTTTATACATATTTAGTAATACTTTCATTTTGCAGTATGGACGATTTTACCAGATTCTGAGCGAAGAATCTGGTAATATTTAGTCGGAAACTAATATGGAATTATTAATTTTCAATAAAAGCACTTTACCCTGTGATTTCCTCCGTTTCAAACTCCGTGCTCCATTGCTATAGCTATCGCGACACTTAGTTTATTTAACAAGCTTGACCTTAACGATAACGGGATTATGGTCTGAGTGCTCGAATCCAAGGTTAATACATTTAACAGAAAGGGCTTTCACGTTGGGTGAAATGAGAAAAAAATCGATAACAGTTGTGGTTGTAACAGAAGGATCGTAAGCTGTTTTAATAGTCCTGTTTGAAGGAACGGTATTATCATAAATCCATTGCCACCCTTCTGGAAGGTAACCTGATGGAAGAGCTATCTGTTCGGTTCTGATAAGGCTTGCAGAATAATCTGGCTTAAAATCCGGTGGTGTCTGGTTCCAATCGCCTCCAAGGACAAGATAATTACCCTTTTCATATTCTTTCAGCAGGAATTCCCTGAGGTATTCCATTTGTGCTTTTCTTATCTGTCCCGGATCATACGCTTCATTATGAGTATTCACTTCAATCAGTTCCTTCCCGTTTGCCATTGGGTACCTGTTTACCACAAAGCATCTGTCGAGCATAAAGAGTTGTTTTGGGAAACCGTACTTCCCTGGAAAAGAATTCCTTACAGATGAAACAGGTTGAAACTTGCTGTAAATTGCAACACCTGACAATACTTTTCCCATAGGAGATGAAACCGGGACAGGTACAAAAAATACATCATAATTCTTCCCGAAGGTTGAATAATGGTTTTTCAAAACAAAATTTATTGAGTCATACTCATTAATATGATAGCTCCTTTTGCTGTTCTTATCGATCTCCTGGATAAAAATAAAATCAGCAGTATCATTTAGTTTAAGGAATTTTTCTATTGCAGTGAGGTTATTGACAAGTGTCTTTTTTGGAGTAAAGACTTTTTTCCCCCCGTCATAGAAAAAGTCCATATCCTTATCCAGGCCGCAATAACCAATATTCCAGGTAAGAATTGACAATTCAATAGTATCATTCAATTTATCAGAATTATCTTTTGTAAAGAGTATATCCTTTTCAAGCGGGTTATAGTCAGTTATCAGAGCATAACCTATCAGTCCGGCAAAACCAGCGGCAATTATTATTACTGCGATGAGCAATACCAACAGGATCTTCTTTATTATTTTCATTGAAAAAGGATTAGACAGTTATGGTCGGTTAGTTAATACTATCAAATATAACAATTTCAATTAAATACTACATTATCAGAACCTGTGCAGAATATCACAATCGCCAAAGATATCTGGAACATAAAGATGGACTATTCAATAAGTTTCTTTGTGATTCTTAGTGTCTTTGTGTCTTTGTGGCAATTTTTTTCCCTTTTATACCCGGAGCCATTATTTGATATTGAAAGTTATCGGAATTTGGTGTAATATTACATTGGATTAAGCTGAACCTGCAGGTAAAATGCTTTAAACCAGGCTGATTTTACGTTCCTTATAATAATTCAAATTATGAAACCGAAATATGTAATAACAGCTTTAATTATGATGCTCTTAATGATCCATTATGAATCATCTGCACAAAGTGCAAAGGCTGAAAATAATCTGGATGAGAAGGTCAAAAAGTTCCTGAACGATCATTCCGGGAGATGGTATGATATGAATGTGCCATTCACTGACGGACAGTTGATATATGACATTATCATAAAGAACAATTACAAATCTGCACTGGAAATAGGTACATCCACTGGTCACTCGGGAATCTGGATTGCCTGGGCATTAAGCAAAACAGGCGGAAAGCTTACAACTATTGATATTGATGAAACTAGGCATAAGGAGGCTTTAAAGAATTTTAAAGAAGCAGGAGTGTCTGAATTCATTGATGCCCGACTGGCTGATGCCCATACCCTGGTAAAACAGCTTAATGGTCCTTTCGATTTCGTATTCAGCGATGCTGACAAAGAATGGTATAAGAACTATTTCCTTGATGTCGATCCTAAATTGAAAATCGGGGGTTGCTTTACTGCCCATAATATAAGTGGACGTGGTCGCGGATACGGTGGAACCGGGGAATTCCTTGAATATATAAGAAGTCTTAAAAATTATGAGACAACAGTTAACTCATCAGGCGGAGGAGTTTCTGTAAGCTATAAGAAAGCTGATAAATGACCCTGTCATATTTCTATCCCAGCAATCTCTCTTATAACCACTGATGCACAGGCAATTCCAAAAGCTGCCGGCATATAGGAAACAGTTCCTACTATTGATGCTTTGTTCTTTTCCCCTGCCACTTCTTTGACCTTTGTCTTATCGATAACTTCAGGAGAGTAAACAGCTTTGAATCCTTCTCGTACACCAAGCCGGTGAAGCCGTTTTCTTAAGATACGGGCAAGTGTACAATCGGTTGTTTCTGAAATATCTGCAATGGAGATCTTTGTAGGATCAAACTTTCCTCCGGCGCCCATTGAACTGACGACAGGCATCTTCATGTTTATTGAGTGATAGATAAGGAATACTTTAGGGGCCAGAGTATCTATTGCATCAACAACATAATCAAATTTCTCCTCAAGAATCTCTATCATCCTTTCGTCTTTAATATATTCCTCGATAACAGTAAGCTTCAGCTCCGGATTTATATCGATTAAACGGTCACCCATCACCCGGGCTTTTGATTTTCCTTCGGTGCTGACAAGAGCCGGTAATTGCCTGTTACGGTTGGTGATGTGTACTGTATCTCCATCGACTATTGCCATAGCACCGATACCTGCCCTGCATATCATCTCAGCCGCAAAGGCACCTACTCCCCCAAGTCCAACAACCAGCACATTGGATGATCTGAGTTTCATTAAAGCATCGGATCCAATGCATAGTTCCGTCCGTGATAACCAGTGTGTCATTTTGTTTAGTTAAACCATTTTATTCTTAAAAATCGCGCCGAAATTTGAATAGATAATATAAATGAGGCTACTCACTGATAAATTGAGATCTGCTGCAACTTTTTTATAGATCGTCCTTATATCAATATCACTTCCATCTGTTTCAAGGAAGATCCTCTCATGAGGAAGGCTCTGTATCAGCCGGGCAGATTCGGGTCTGACAATAAAATCAAACCAGAAGGAAAGATACATGCCTTTTGAGATAAGCTGCAGTGCCAGCTCCTTTTTACCCCTGAAACCATGTACTATCCAGGGTTGTTCAGGACGAAGTTTTTTATGTACTTCGAGAAGCTCATCCCATGACCTCACGCAGTGGATAAAAAGTGGCTTCGAGACTTCTTCAGAGATTCTGATTTGCTCTTCAAAAGCTTTCCTCTGGAGTGGCTGATCAGGTCCTTTTATTTTATCAAATCCGGCCTCCCCCAGAGCAATAATATTTTTGTGAAGAGATAATTCCCTGACAATTGTTAAGTGAGGTTCCAGATTGTTCTGTGTAAGAAACCAGGGATGGATACCGCCGGAATATGTCAATCCTGTTTCGAAATCTGGCTTCCGGTTCTCATGGGTCATCAGATTCTCAATCTGAAAAATGCCTGTCCTTGACCCGGCTCCATGATTATGAATATCAATATAGTCTCCAGGAGATGGCAAATTCATTGTTTATTCCTGCTACCCAATATTTCAACTCCTCTGCCAATACGCCGTAAAGTTTCTTCCTTGCCAATCCAGGAAATTATATCGAACATATGAGGTCCTCGTGATGCTCCGACAATAAGTAGCCTGAATGCATTCATTACGTTTCCAAGGTTATAGTTCTTTGCTTCAATCCAGCTTTTAACCACTTTCTCTGCTGAAGCTGGTGTAAAATCATTAATTTGTTCCAGAACTTCCATCAGTTCTTTCATTACTGAAGGTGAATCGTCTTTCCATCTTTTTGCTACAACATCCTTATCAAATGTCTCAGGTGCCCTGAAGAAAAAGTCGGTCTGTTCCCATATTTCATTCACAAAGTTCACTCTTTCCTTTACAAGTGAAACCAGTACTTCCAGTTCAGAGATATCATAATGTAAACCTTTGGTTCTCAGAATCTCCCTGAATTCCATGGCAAGCTGATCATTAGTCTTTTTCTGTAGGTAGACATGATTAAACCATTTTGCTTTTTCAGGATCAAAACGCGAACCTGATTTATGTACTTTTTCAATGGAGAATTCGTCAACTAATTCCTCAATGGAAAAAAGTTCCTGTTCTGTGCCCGGGTTCCAGCCAAGAAGCGCAAGCATATTTATAAAAGCATCGGGATAGTACCCATCTTCCCTGTAGCCTCTGGCAATCTCTCCATAAGGCCAGTAAAGGGGGAAAACCGGAAAGCCCATTTTATCCCCGTCTCTTTTACTAAGTTTCCCTTTGCCATCGGGTTTAAGAAGTAAAGGAAGATGTGCGAATAGTGGCCAGTTCCATCCAAAGGACCTGTAAAGCATTACATGGAGAGGAAGCGACGGAAGCCATTCTTCTCCCCTGATAACATGTGTTATCTCCATAAGGTGGTCGTCAACAATATTGGCAAGGTGATATGTAGGCATTCCGTCCGATTTGAACAGAACTTTATCATCGAGGGTTGATGTATTTACAACAATATTTCCTCTTATAAGATCATTAAAATGGATATCTTCGTTTTCAGGCATTTTATACCTGATAACGTACGGTTCACCTTTTTGAAGTTTCACCTTCCAGTCATTTTCAGAAATGGATAGAGAATTTGATAATGTCCCCCTTACCGATGCGTTATATATAAAGGTATCCCCTCTTGCCTCGGATTCTTTTCGTTTTTTCTCAAGGTCCTCAGTTGAATCAAAAGCATAATAGGCATCCCCCTTTGAAATGAGCAGATCGGCATACTGTCTGTAAAGATCCTTGCGGTCACTCTGCCTGTAAGGTCCGTAATTTCCTCCTTCCCTTATTCCCTCATCGACTTTAATTCCACACCATTCAAGAGATTCCATAATATATTCCTCTGCTCCCTCAACAAAACGTGCCTGATCTGTGTCTTCTATTCTCAGAATGAATGTTCCATTATGTTTCC
The DNA here is from genome assembly GCA_023251395.1 of Bacteroidales bacterium. Taxonomy (GTDB): domain Bacteria; phylum Bacteroidota; class Bacteroidia; order Bacteroidales; family VadinHA17; genus LD21. The sequence continues at coordinate 1,973 of JAHEYW010000014.1, read as the reverse complement.
TTGCAAAAAGATAATTGTAAAGGGCAGTCCTGACCCCACCTATGTGGAGAGGACCGGTGGGACTTGGAGCAAATCGTACTCTAACCATTATATTTCAATTAATATATTTCGCAAAGATATGCAAAGAGTGCCGGTGTTCAACCACCTCGAAAGCATACTTTGAATATTAACTCATGTGATTTCATGATTTTGGGCATTAATTTTATTGAATTAAGTAGTGTAAATTTGTACATCAAATTTTCGGAGTATGAAAAAGATGAAAGCGCTTGTAAAGGCAAAACCTGAGAAAGGATTATGGATGTCAGAGGTTCCGGTTCCGGAACCGGGACTAAATGATGTGATAATTAAAGTCAAAAAATCTGCTATTTGTGGAACAGACCTGCATATCTATGAATGGGATCCATGGTCGCAGAGAACCATTAAGACTCCAATGGTAATAGGTCATGAGTATATGGGGCATATTGAAAGTATGGGAGCTGGTGTAAGGAATCTTAAGGTAGGCGAAAGGGTTACTGGTGAAGGTCATCTGGCATGCGGGCATTGTCGTAACTGCAGGAGAGGTAAGGAGCATGTATGTGAAAATACTATCGGAATTGGCGTCAATATTGACGGTTCTTTTGCTGAATATGTAAAAGTGCCTGCTCAGAATGTAATACCCCTTGATCATAGAATTCCTGACGAATGGGCTGCTATTATGGATCCTTTTGGAAACGCAACTCATACGGCTCTTTCATTTCCTCTTCTGGGAGAGGATGTTTTGATAACAGGAGCCGGCCTGATAGGAAACATGGCAGTAGGTATTGCCAAATATGCCGGAGCAAGATTTATTGTAGCCAGCGATCTCAGCGATTACCGGCTTGAGATTGCGAGGAAAATGGGAGCAACATTGACTATAAATCCCTCAAAGGGTGAAAAAATATCTGATGCATTAAGAAAACTGGGTATGAGAGGGTTTGATGTAGGCATGGAGATGTCGGGATCGCCGAAAGCCTTTATTGAGATGATAAAGAATATGTATAACGGATCAAGCATTTCATTGCTCGGAATTCTGCCATCTGATTTTGAAGTGCCCTGGAGCGATATCATTTTCAGGGCAATAACCCTTAAAGGAATATATGGACGTGAAATGTGGGAGACCTGGTATAAAATGGAACAGATGATAATCGGGGGAATAGATCTGAATCCGGTAATCACCCACAGATTCCATATTGATGATTTTCAGAAGGGTTTTGATATTATGGAACTGGGGAATTGCGGGAAGGTTATTCTCAATTGGGATTAAGAAAGTCGAAAGTCCGTTAAGTCTAAAAAGTCAGTAAATTATTATGTATAAGAATTACCAGAAACACCTGATCAATACAATCGGCGAAATAAGAGAGGCCGGTTTATATAAAAGTGAAAGAATTATTATTTCACCGCAAGGAGCTGAAATAAAGTTAAATACCGGACAGGAAGTATTGAATTTCTGTGCCAATAATTACCTGGGCCTTTCAAATAATAAGGAGCTCATAGCAGCTGCCAGGAAAGCTCTTGATGACCATGGTTATGGTATGTCTTCCGTAAGATTCATCTGTGGGACAACAGATCTTCATAAGGAGCTTGAGAAAAAGATTGCAGGGTTTTTCGGTACAGAGGATACGATCCTGTATGCTGCATGTTTTGATGCCAACGGCGGTGTATTTGAACCATTGCTTGGTGAAGAGGATGCGATTATTTCTGATTCACTAAATCATGCATCCATAATTGATGGCGTAAGGCTCTGTAAAGCACAGCGTTACAGATATGAGAATGCCAACATGGAAGATCTTGAATCCCAGCTTAAACTGGCAATGAAAGAAAGATTCAGGTTGATAGTAACTGATGGAGTATTTTCAATGGACGGGAATGTCGCTCCTCTTGATAAGATCGTGAAACTTGCAGATAGGTATGATGCCATGGTTATGGTTGATGAGTCACACTCGGCAGGTGTTGTC
>JAHEYW010000177.1 GCA_023251395.1 Bacteroidales bacterium | reverse complement strand
GAAGGTGGCTGTTTATTTTACAAATGAAAAGGCTTCAGTTTATTTCAGGGAGGTTGAGGCTATATGTAAGAAAGATAATGGCAGAGTATGGGGAAAGAATGTCTATGGTCCTTTGATGTTTGTTGACAGGCCTTCAAGAAAAATATTTGCCAATCAGCCCGACAAGGAGGGGATCCTCAAGGAAAAAGATGGGATTTACACAGGAGATTATCCCAAAGAACAGGTAATTCAGAGTCAGCCTAAAGAATTCGGCGGAACACTTTTCAGTGTAGTTATCCTGCCAGTCCAGGAAGATCCTTACAGAATTAAAAGAGGAGCCCTGAGGTCCCTTATTCATTCCTACCAGAAGCCACAAGGTCTTATGCCCTCAACATTCAACACAAAACATATGGATGAGAAAAACGCCAGAATGTGGCTGAAACTTGAGTGGCGGGCACTTAAAAATGCAATCAATAATGACAGCGACATGAGAGTACAGGCAATCAGAGATGCTCTTATCTTTAAAGGTGCAAGGCGTGAACTTTATCCATCTTTCGCACATGATGAGAACAAATTCGAGGATTATGAAGGACTTGCAACCTTTACTACGATGGAGATGATGGAGGATACAGCCGAGGTACTTAAAAGAAGATTAATCGAAAGCCTTGACAGAGCCTATAACTTTCAATCTTTCGGCGCAAGCTACGGTTCTATACAAGGATCATTATATGCCTATCTTGCCAACGAAGCAGGGTTTGATTTCAGGACGATACATACCGATAGCCTTGATCTTGGGGAAATTGTGAGGTCGCTTTATAAAATCCAGCTTCCTTCAATCTGCAGGGATGTAGCAGGCAGTCTGGCTCTCAGTTACGACATTGAAAGTATATATAAAGAAGAGGATCAGAGACTTGCTTCTATAAAGAAACGACGCCTTGAACAGTTGAGTGTATTCACTGAAAAACCGATTGTTTATCTTGAACTCGAAAGTCCATATTTTGATTTCGAACCTGAAGACCTGAATGCTCTCGATACACTTGGAACTATTTATGCTACAATACGAGTATCGGATAACTGGGGTAAACTGACAGTTGAGAAAGGAGGATGTCTTGTTGCATCAAATCTTAAATATATACGGCTTACCGCAAAAAACATCACTGAAACCAAGAATCATATTTCCGGCGACGGCTGGAATCTGATAATGAACAATAACTGGCAACTGGTCAAAGCCGGACAAAACTATTTTGTAAAGAAACCTTGAGGAATCCTGGGGTCTTGCAGTCTTGCAGTCTTGCAGTCAAAAAACCATTCAGGTTAACAAATCGGGTTATGACTTAGCCCTGTAGATGCTTCAGCCTGGCCTCCAGGGTTTTGATCTTTGATTCAGAATCGGCCTTCTTTTTCTTTTCTGAGTCAATCACTGATGCCGGGGCATTGTTCACAAATTTTTCGTTGTCAAGTTTCTTCATTACTGAAACCAGAAATCCACGTACATAAACAAGCTCTTCATTAATTTTCCTTATTTCAGCTTCTACATCCATCTTATTCCCAAGAGGTATATAAAACTCTGTTATACTGATCATAAATGAAGCTGCTCCTTCAGGCTTTTTATCAGTAAAAGAACATCCGGAAAGGTTTCCCATTTTAATGATAACCGGCAGGAAATGTGCATCAAAATCCTCCTTCCGGGTTTTTATTAAAAGTTCTACCATTTCTTTTTGTGGGATATTCTTTTCCTTTCTGATTGTCCGGATTGCACTGATGGTTTCCTTTACAGTTTCAAAATTTACTGCCAGTTTTAAGTGAGACCTGTGGTGTTCAGGCATACGGCTTACCATTATGCTCTCTCCCATTTTTCGTTCTGTAAGAATCTGCCATATTTCCTCAGTAATAAAAGGCATAAACGGATGGATCAGATGCACCAGCTTATCAAATATGACAACAGTGGAATTATAGGTTTTTATATCAACAGGTTTCTGATATTCAGGTTTAATGATCTCGAGATACCATCCTGAAAATTCGTCCCAAAACAGCTTATATACAGCCATCAGGGCTTCTGAGATCCTGAACTGTTTAAAATCAATATCAATTTCCCTGATTGCAATGTTAAGAACCTCATCCATCCATTCAACTGCGATTTTTGAAGACTCGGGCTGCTTAATTGAATCATCCACCTTCCAGCTTTTAACAAGCCTGAATGCATTCCATATCTTGTTTGCGAAATTTCTTCCCTGTTCCGGAAGGCTGTCATCATAGAGAAGATCATTCCCGGCAGGAGAACAGAGCAACATTCCAACCCTTACACCATCTGCACCATATTTTTCGATCAAATCAAGTGGCTCAGGAGAATTCCCTAGTGATTTTGACATCTTTCTCTTTTGCTGGTCTCTAACAAGGCCGGTAAGATAAACATTACTGAAAGGTTTCTCTTCATTGAAGGCATATCCTGCAATAATCATTCTGGCCACCCAGAAAAAAAGGATCTCCGGGGCAGTTATAAGATCATTTGTAGGATAGTAGTATTTAATATCAGCATTGCCAGGTTCATTTATACCATCAAAAGATGTAATCGGCCACAACCATGATGAGAACCATGTATCCAGAACATCTTCATCCTGCCGGAGGTCTCCTGTTGAGAGATTGATGTTCCCGCTTTTTTGTCTGGCCATTTTAAGGGCCTCATCAGCAGTAATTGCAACAACATACTCATTATTATTGTAATACCATGCGGGAATTCTGTGGCCCCACCAGAGCTGGCGGCTTATACACCAGTCGCGTACATTCTCCATCCAGTGACGGTACAAATTCCTGAATTTTGCCGGATGAAGCTGGACGTCTCCGTCCATTACGGCATTGAGGGCCGGAACAGAAATATCCTTCATTTTAAGGAACCATTGCATTGATAGTTTTGGCTCAATTACAGAATTTGTACGCTCTGACCTTCCAATCTTGTTATCGTAGTCGGTGACTTTTACCAGGTTTCCTGATCGTTTCAGTTCCTGTTCGGCCAGCTCTTTGGCTTTAAATCTCTCAACACCAACAAACAGGCCTGCGCGTTCACTTATTGTTCCGTTGTCGTTAAAAACATCTATTGTCGGAAGATTGTGCCTTAAACCGATCTCATAGTCATTTATATCATGTGCAGGGGTGATCTTCAGACAGCCTGTTCCGAATTCCATGTCTACATAATCATCAAAAATAAACGGAACTTCTCTGTTTGCCATTGGTACAACAACCTTCTTACCCCTGAGATGTTTGTACCTTTCATCATTTGGATTTGCACAAACAGCAGTATCACCCAGGATTGTCTCAGGCCGCGTTGTTGCAACCATGATATAGTCATCCTGACCAACTATTTTATATCTTACATAATACAGCTTTGATTTTTCTTCAGTATAGTTTACTTCCTCATCTGAAACGGCGGTCATTGCTTCAGGATCCCAGTTCACCATCCTTACTCCCCTGTAAATCAGACCTCTGTTATAGAGTTCGACAAAAACCTTAATTACTGATTCATATCTCTTTTCATCCATGGTAAACAGGGTCCTGTCCCAGTCGCATGAGGCACCAAGCTTCTTAAGCTGTTCGAGAATTATCCCGCCGTGCTTATGTGTCCATTCCCATGCATGTCCGATAAATTCCTCCCTGGAGATATTTCTCTTTTCAATTCCTTCACTTTTGAGCTTTGCAACCACTTTTGCTTCAGTAGCAATAGACGCGTGGTCAGTTCCCGGAACCCAGCAGGCATTCTTTCCGAGCATTCTTGCTCTGCGAACCAACACATCCTGGATGGTATTATTAAGCATATGGCCCATATGCAATACGCCGGTCACATTTGGTGGTGGTATTACGATTGTATATGGTTCCCTGTCGTCAGGAGAACTTTTAAAAAAACCGTTTTCCATCCAGTAACTGTACCATTTGCTTTCAGCCTTGCCTGGTTCATATCTTGAAGGAATATCCATAATTGCCTTTTGTTTGCCTGGTTAAAGAAAGTGCAAAATTATAAAAATTCATTATATTAGTGAGTTGCATTTACAAAAAGCAGGTAACAATGATTTCCCGTTTATCTGGATAAAAAGATCAGTACGGAAATACGATGAAAAATATTATTTCAATATTCTTTTATATAATTCTGATTTCCGGATTTCTTTTTACCGGATGCAGAAAGGATGGCAACGGGGAGATAACTGATCAACAGATTATGTCAGGTGAACTAACCGGGGAGATTAATTCAGATTCAATACTCTCTGACATAAACTGGCTCCAGAACATGGGAACCAGGTTTGCATTATCCGCGAACAGAAAGAATGTGGCAGTCAGGATAATGAACCGATTTTCCGGGCTGGGCTACTCTGATGTTGTTCTGGATTCATTCCTGATCACGACCACCTGGCAAAGCAATACATATACCATGATGGAGTATAATGTGATTGCCACGATTAAAGGAAGCGAGAGTCCTGATTCAATAAGCATTGTGGGAGCACATTATGACAATATTTTAAGCAGTAATGATCCGACAATACTGGCTCCGGGGGCAAACGATAATGCCAGTGGTGTTGCCGCTACAATCGAAATAGCCAGGGCAATTAAAAAGATAAACTGGTCACCAAAAAGTACAATAAGATTCGTTGCTTTCGGCGCTGAAGAACGGGGATTATTAGGCAGTGCAAACTATTCAGCAAAAGCTGCCGCCAGAATGGAAGGAATAAAACTTATGCTCAATCATGATATGATTGCTTATGAACCATCGAATGATATATCATCGTGGAAAGTAAATATTATGGATTACGACAATTCCCATAGTTTAAGAGAAATCGCACAGGAAATGTGTTTAAAATACACACACCTTAAGTTCATTAATGTAAATACCTACAATAGAAACAGTGATAGTTATTCATTTGCACGTTATGGTTATAAAGCCATATTTTTTTACAACTACAGTTCTGATCCGAATTATCATACACTTAATGATATCTCCTCATACTGTAATCCAAAGTATTGTGCTGAGATAGCTAAAATATCATGTGCGATCCTTGTCAATAAGGATTGATCGGGTATTTAGTAATGGGAATTATTACTTTCCCGTTTGATCACTATTCTGAACCATTCCAGGTATCTGCATCAACTTATATGAAGTATTGTTCAGGACTAGAGAGTAGCACTTTGGTTTCAGAAAACACCAATAGAAAGTTTATAATCAATGATAATTTTTATGTATTTATAAAATTAACATATCACTTATCAATAATAAAAAATACATTGCTTATTTTATTATCAGAATATCAGAAACAGCCCTTTCTCCCTCATGGTCAAATTTTTTATTATCACATGGCATATTAACAACACCGTTGAACGGTTTATTTCTGATCCACATTGTAGTCGAGCCTCCGCCATCAAGGTTTAATGCATCTTTGCATTTAAGTGATTTCATCAGGTCTGCAAGCTCAGTCAGACTCATTCCATGTGCCTCTGCAGTTCTGCCATCAAGAGTGACAAGAACCAATTTATGTCCGTTTATAACCCCGACGCAGCTCCTGGGGTGTTTAGTTGTCACAAGCGACGTTTTTGGTAATATGACTTTCTTTTTATCCAGTATAAGTACAGGACCAGTAACAAGAATGTCATCATATTCAGTATGAGCGTCGAACCAGTCATTATTCTTTGCTTCCATGATCGTAAGATGTTTCCCTTTTTCATTTGCCAGAGCCCCATTCAAATTTGCGTTTTTCGGCCATTTCTTTGCAGTATCTGAATCCATAATTTTACCACCTGTCCGTATGTACGTTACCGAGCCGCCTTCTTTTATATTGAAAAAGCCTGCATTAACTGCGGAGATTGCCCCTGCATCTGAGGCCTGTTTACTGGTAAGTACGTTTTTACCCGGATTATAGAGAATTGATATTCGTCTCTTGTGCAGGTTCACAATCAGGATGTTGATATTCTGAGGTATTGTATCCTCCACAATAGTGTGAGCAGATTTCCATACCAGTCCAGGGGCAATTCTTTCCTTCTCCCATCTTATCTTGTCAAATCCTTTGATCTGAGAATTCAAAGGCAGGAGTATACTATTCAATAATAACAGAAATATTATAACCCTTCCCGACACAGCCATACCTTTATAATTCAGCGATGCCATAACATTAGTATTAGCACGGAACAGAAGTCTTTCGTTGTAATTACTCCTTGCACAAAGCAGCTGTTTCATACATTTGATTTTTAAAGTTCTTGTTCAACAAAGTTTCTTTTAAAGCAAAAATCATAAGCAGTCTTTTCAAATTTATATAATTTTACCACCACAATTATTTCTTGAACTAAATTAAATAACAAACATGCCATCAATTTCAAATAAAGGAAAATCGATGCCGGCTTCCCCGATAAGGAAACTTGTTCCCTTCGCTGAGGCTGCAAAGAAAAGAGGAGTAAAAGTATATCATCTTAATATTGGACAGCCCGATATACCTACTCCCCAGGTGGCACTTGATGCACTCAGAAATTATAATATTAAAGTCATTGAATACAGCCATTCAGCTGGTAATGAATCCTACCGCCGAAAGCTCGCAACCTATTATCAGAAGATCGGGATCAACATTGATCATACGGAGATATTGGTTACCACAGGTGGATCTGAGGCTGTTCTTTTTGGATTGATGAGCTGCCTCGATCCGGGTGATGAAGTAATTACACCTGAACCATTTTATGCCAATTACAATGGTTTCGCCACAGCAGCTGGTGTAAAGGTTGTGCCCGTAACCTCCTATATAAAGGATGATTTTGCACTTCCTCCTGTCAGCGAAATCGAGAAAAAGATAGGTCCTGCCACAAAGGGAATAATTATCTGCAATCCTAACAATCCTACAGGTTATCTATACTCAAAAGAAGAATTGATACAATTGAGTGAAATTGTAAAGAAACACGATCTTTTCCTGTTCTCAGATGAGGTGTATCGGGAATTCTGTTATGACGGGGCACCTCATTTCTCAGCAATGAATCTTGTAGGTATTGAGAACAACGTAATAATGATAGACTCTGTATCAAAGCGTTACAGCGAATGTGGTGTCAGGGTCGGGGCACTGATTACAAAGAACAAAGAAGTTCTTTCAACTGCACTCAAATTTGCACAGGCCCGTCTCTCACCTCCCGGACTGGGACAGGTTGTTGGAGAAGCTTCGATTGATACTCCTGAACAATATTTCAAAGAGGTTAACGAAGAATATACCGCCAGACGTAATTATATGGTTGAGGCGCTCAACAGGATACCAGGTGTTTACTGCCCGAAACCGAAAGGGGCATTTTATACCGTTGTAAAACTTCCAGTCGATGATGCCGACAAGTTTGCACAGTGGCTTCTGGAGGATTTCGAGTACGAAAAACAAACTGTCATGGTTGCTCCTGCCTCAGGTTTTTATTCAACTCCTGGTTCAGGTAAGAATGAGGTTCGTATCGCATATGTTTTAAAGATAGATGATCTCAAACAGGCTATGAAAATTCTGAATGAAGCTCTGAAAGTTTACCCGGGAAGATCATGAGACCATATCAGCCCGTAATCTCTTTTTAATCAGACTCCTGGTCTCTAAAGTATTTTTAAGCTATCTTTCCAGCTTAAAATTTATCTGTTATGAAGAAGTTTAAAATTGCTATTCTTGGCGGTGGCAATATTGGGACAGCCCTTGCAAGAGGGTTAATTCTATCTAAGACCTTTAAAAA
>JAHEYW010000176.1 GCA_023251395.1 Bacteroidales bacterium | reverse complement strand
AATTAATTTAACTTGTTGGTTTTATAAAGAGTGATCATCAAAGGTATTTATTCTATTTCAAATTTGGATTAAAGTAAACCAAAAATATATTAATAGTTCTAAAGTGTTTATTGCAGACCCCTATCACTAACCGGAGATTAAAGCGGATGAATCTAAGCCACTATCATATTAAGGCTGTAACCTTTGAACGTACTCTCAATCTATTTTGTGGCACCAAACCCACCATTCATAAACCCATAATTACAATCTGTATATTCTATAGGATTATTATATAAAGAAGCAATTACCTTTCATTTAGTGAGCGAATAATGCTTTTGGACAGTAAATGTATCACAGAATTCCTCACCTGAATTTATTCTATTCACTAAAACAAAAAGGTTATGAAAAGACTTCTTTTTCTGCTATTTGCCTTTATTGCCTTTTTCAATACAGTAGAGGCTCAGCAAAAATTATTAAGCGGAACGATCAAAAATGCATCCGACGGAACACCCGTGATCGGTGCAACAATACTTGTTAAAGGGACAAGCATTGGAACTGCATCAGATATGAACGGAAAATTCTCAATTACCGTTCCTGGTGATAAGAATGCGACACTGGTATTTTCCTACATCGGGATGAAAAAACAGGAGATCCAGGTTGGTGACAAGTCAGTTTTTGATGTATCACTGGAACCAGATCTTCTTGGACTTGAAGAGGTGGTTGTTACCGCAATCGGCATTTCCAAAGAGAAGAAATCACTGGGTTTCGCCGTTCAGGATGTTTCCGGTGATAAGATCAATAATGCCAAGACCGGGAACACTCTTACCGCAATGACCGGCAGGATGGCAGGTGTTAATATCACCAGTTCAGCTGGTGTTGCAGGTGCAGCATCATTCATCACTATCCGCGGACAGAACTCAATCACCGGCAGCAACCAGCCTTTGTTTGTTGTTGATGGTGTCCCGATTGACAACTCAATGGATTATACCGGTAACCCGGATGACGGACGAAATAACCTGACATACGGAGTTGCATTTTCAAACCGCGCAATCGACCTGAATCCGGATGATATTGAAAACATATCGGTGCTTAAAGGCGGTGCTGCTACTGCTCTGTATGGGATGAGAGCTGGTAACGGTGTCGTGATCATAAGTACAAAAAAAAGTAAGGATACGGGAGGAAGGATGGTAATAAGCTTATCTTCATCAGTTTCCCTCGATAAGGTCAATAAGCTTCCTGAGATGCAAATGATTTATGCCCAGGGACTCAATAGGATTTACAATTCCAGTACAACGAGTTCCTTTGGTCCGTTGATCTCCGACCTGCGTTTTAATGGGGCAACTGATTATCCCCGGGATAAAAACGGACGACTTGTACTTGCGACTGATCCCACAGCAAAGGCTGATCTTCCGGCAATAGCCTATGATAATGTCGGAAACTTTTTCCAGACCGGGATGACATACAATAACGACCTTTCAATTTCAGGAGGTAACAAAGATGCAAGCTTTCTCCTTTCAATTGGAAATAATTCAACTAAAGGAGTTGTTCCAAAAAACTCCTTTGGTAAAACGTCAATAAAATTATCTGGAGAAACTAAACTAGGTAAGAAACTAAAAGCCTCAGCCAGTGCAAACTACATTCATTCCGGCGGTGATCGCATGCAACAGGGATCAAACACATCGGGTGTTATGGTGACGTTAATGCGCTGTACTCCGACTTTTGATAACAGCAATGGTCATGGTAAGTACGGTTACTTATATCCGGATGCCTATGAGTATGCAGATGGTACCCCGAGAAGATACAGCGGCTCCTATGATAATCCGTTCTGGACGGTTAATAAAGACGTTTTAACTGACAAGGTTGACAGGTTGATAGGTTATACCATGCTGGTATACAACCCATTCAAATATACAACTGTATCATTCCGTCTTGGTGAAGATGTATATTTTGACAGAAGAAGAGGTAGTTATGCCGCACAATCAGCAAATTTTCCAAACGGACAGATGGAAGAAGATCATCATTACAGCAATAATTTAAATTCTGATCTTACAATAAACTATACCAGAGTATTATTCCCGGGTTTCGAAACTAATATCACTCTGGGACAAAACATGTTTCAAAGTAACCGCCAGCAACTTTATGTTCAGGGAAACACTTTTGACGTTCCCAATTTCTATCATATGTCAAATACCGCGTCTCAGCTGGTGCGTGAAATAACTACAAATTACCGTACAGCTGCGATTTATGCTGACCTGCAATTCTCATTTAAAAGTATGGCATTCCTTGGTCTTACAGGCAGAAACGAATGGTCGACAACTTTACCGGAATCGAATAACAGTTTCTTTTTCCCGTCTGCAAGCCTGGGGTTTATATTCAGTGAGCTGCCTGGTTTGAAGGGAAACAATATTCTATCATATGGAAAACTAAGAGCATCCTACGCAAAGATTGCAAACCATGCTACACCCTATAATACCATTAATACTTTTACATCCACAGTTATTACAGATGGCTGGGCAACAGGAGATTCTTTTCCATTTAACGGGATCTCAGGATTTTCCCCAAGTACTTCAATGTCAGATCCTACTATAAAACCTGAAAGTCTTGTTTCAAGGGAAGTCGGACTTGAACTCAAGCTCTTCAAAAACCGGCTGAATTTTGATTTTACCTATTACAACAACCAGAATAAAGACCTTCTGATCTTCGTACCAGTGACAGGAAGTACCGGTTATAATGCGAGGTATATGAATGCTGCCACGATGGAAAACAAAGGGGTCGAATTAATGGCTAATGTAACTCCGGTTTCAACTTCGGACATTATTTGGTCTGTCAGTGCGAACTTTACAAGGAATATAAATAAAGTTCTCACGCTTGCTCCGGGAGTAGATAATATTGATCTTGGCGGATTCACTGGAAGCACAATAAATGTTGTAGCCGGTGAGGCTTATGGAAGTATGTACAGTACATCCTTTTATAAAGACGAGCAGGGACGGCTGATAATAAATGATATCCCGTCAAGTTCAGGTTATGGTTACCCGATAAAAGACAATACCCTGAAATCACTTGGAGGCGTTACTCCAAAATGGACAATGGGTATAACGAATGAATTGACTTATAAAAGGATAAATCTGTCATTCCTGATTGATGTCAAACGGGGAGGCATCATGTGGAACGGGACCCTTTCAAGATTAGTGGGTTTCGGGACTTCGGCAATAACTGAGGCAAGAGATCAGAATGTGGTATTTGATGGTGTCAAGGGTCATCTTTCCAGCAATGATATCGTTACCTCTGGAGTTAAGAATGATATAACAGCTACCTATTCTCAGTATTATTACCAGAACATTGGTGGTGGTGCAAGCTGTTCGGAGGAACAGTTCGTTGATAAAACGGAATGGGTACGTCTGCGTGAAGTTTCATTATCCTATGACCTTGGCAAGCTGATCAACAAACCATTTATCAAAAATCTTAAGATCTATGCTACAGGCCGTAATCTATGGCTTTCAACACCTTACAGAGGGATTGATCCTGAAACGAGTCTTATGGGAGCAAATAATGCTCAGGGACTTGATTATTTCAACATGCCCAATACCAAATCATATGTATTTGGTGTAAAAGTCGATTTCTAATTTTTAAAATAACAGACAATGAAAAAGATAATTTTTGTTTTTCTTGCAACGATATTATTGTCAGGTGCATGCAAAAAATGGATTGACCCTGCAATGAATAATGATCCAAACAATCCCACAGATGTCGGTCTTGCCCAACTCCTTGCACCTGTTGAGGTGAACCTTGGTTATGTGGTAGGTGGTGAGCTGGCCAGGTTTAATTGTGCCTGGATGCAGCAACTGGCCGGATTACAGAGCCAGGCTCAGGACTGGGATGTCTATAACATCACTGAGTCGGATGTTAATGATGACTGGAGCTGGTATCTCTATGCCCCCGGGATGATAAATTGCAAAATTATGTTGGAAAAGGCAGCATCAGGAGATTCTCCTCATTATGCTGGTGTGGCAAAAATTCTGATGGCCTATCACCTCGGAGTAGTTACTGATAGCTGGGGTGATGCCCCCTATTCAGATGCATTGAAAGGAAATGACAATCACTTTGAATCGAAGTATGACACCCAACAGGAAATTTATAATACAATCTTTACACTTTTGAATGGAGCAATAACAGATCTCCAGTCTGCAACGAGTGTATTCGATCCGGGTCCCGAAGATATTATTTATGGCGGAGACCTGGACAAGTGGCAGAAGACAGCTTATGCTCTTAAAGCACGATACAGCCTGCATCTTGCAAAGAAAAACGGGCCAGCAGCTTATTCCGACGCTCTTGCTGCAGTTACCAATGCATATACAAGCAACGATGACGATTTTAAGGTTATTTATGGGACCGCATATAATAACTCCAATCCAATGTATCAGTCGGAACAGGAACGTCCCGGGTATTACTCAGCTAACACTACAATGATGAATATGCTGAATTCGACCACAGATCCCCGTCGTGATGTTTACTTCACAGGTTCTTCGGGATCAGCATCAGGAGTCCCAAATACTTCTGCGGCAACGATTGGTCCTGGTTATGCTTCGACCGATTCACCGGTATATCTGATGTCATATGCTGAAGTAAAATTCATTGAGGCAGAAGCAAGATTCAAGCTTAATGCCAGTGATCCGCTGGCACTTGCAGCCTGCAATGAGGGTCTTAAAGCCTCCCTGCAGAGAGAAGGTGTTTACGGAGATGGAACCTGGTTCAACGCCCACAAATTAACTGCGGGATCTTTAACTCTCGAGAAAATCATTATCCAGAAATACTTAAGTTCATTCCTGCAAATTGAAATATGGACAGACTGGAGAAGAACAGGTTTTCCGACATTGGCTCTGGCTACAGGTGCTATGACTACACAGATCCCACGCAGATTGCCTTATCCGCAGGATGAAAGATTGTATAACAGTGATAATATGCCCACTGGTCTTATTTTAACCGATCGCGTTTGGTGGGATGTGGCGAAGTAGAGAATTGACAGTCAAATAAATACAAATCCATTAACCGCAAAGTGCGCAGAGTCCCGATAGCTATCAGGAATTAGCGTTCTTTGCGGTTTATTTTTCTTTTTTACATTCCCATCATAAACAATCCGTAAACCCAAAATAGCATTTCGTAAACTGAGTTGGGTCGGTTTCGGGCATATTATTATCTTAACATCTGACCTGATTTGATGCTTTGTTTAAGATTTTTAATGCAATTTTGTGTTATGAGGATACCAGGAAAAATTTTGTTTAGCACCTGCATAACTTTAATCCTGTTTTTGACGATTTTACAAATCGTAAATGCAGGCGGTGGATCCATGTCCGTTTATAAGAATCCGAAAGATCTCTCTTTTTTATCATATTCTTCAGATGATACAGCAAAGATCAACTGGTATGTCAGGATGGCAAACAGTTATATGGAGAAAGCGAAACTGCCGCCTGAAATAGTAAAGACATATCTCGATTCAGCCGTTCAATTCTGTAATAAAAAAGAAATTGAAATTCCGGCGGAAGTTCACTTCCTGGAAGGTCGTTTTTATTACGAAACAGGAGACTTTTCGAGAGCCGAGGAAGAATTCGTTTCGGGCCAGACAAAAGCAGAAAGCGAAAACAATTACCTGTTACTCTCCAGAATTTTGCTTTTTAAAGGAAGATATTACCTGAGGATTGGTTTCTTTGAGGACAGCCATGAGACCTTCATGAAAAGCATCCAGATAGCAAGTGAAAACAACATCAGGGGAATTATCCAGGCGAGTTATGAGGGAATCGCCAACGTATTAAACGCTGCCGGGGATATTATCGGGTACAGAAATTACCTGAAACTAATGATCTCCACTTCATTTAAAGAAAAGGATACTATTTCAGCTGAATCCGGTTTACAGAGACTTGGCAATTCATATATAGATTATAAAAGGGATCTCAGAAAGGCAGATTCGGCCTTCAGGAAGTGCCTGGAAATTTCTCTCATCAAAAAAGATACTTTTTATACTGGATTTTCTTCCGCAAATATAGGTTGGGTACATTATCTCGAAAAGAACTATGACTCCGCAATCTATTATTATGAAAAATCTCTGAAATATAGTATAAAAGGAAAGCAGATCGGTATTTCATCCAATTCTCTTGGTAACCTGGGGACGATCTACAGGGATCTGGGAGATAGAAGCAAAGCCATCAGTTTCTATATGAAGTCTCTTAAACAGGCAAACAAGAATAATGACTGGTATACCTTATCGTGGGTTTATAATGATATGAGTAAATTATATCTCGATGCTGGTGACACATCAAGAGCTTATAATAATTATGTTCTTTATAAGCTATATAATGATTCGCTTCTTTCAAAACAAAATAACCAGGGACTTGCAGATGCAAGGATAAGATATGAAGCAGACAATCATAAGAAAGAAATTGACCTCTTGTCAATGCATCTTAAAAACAACAGGCTTCTTAATTATGGTTTTGCGGGACTTATTATCGTGACAATTCTTATAGCTTTCCTTATTAGTTCAAGAGCCAAAATAAATTCAAAGAGGCGGATTAGCGAGATGAATAACAAAATTTCTGAGCTAACCCAGGCAAACCTCCGGCAGCAAATGAATCCACATTTTATTTTCAATACATTGAATTCAATCCAGTATTTTATGTATCAGCATGATAAGCTGGCAACAAACGACTACCTTACAAAATTCTCCAACCTCATGCGAAAGGTACTGGAGAACTCTCAGCATACTTCTGTTTCCCTTCAGGATGAACTTGATGCATTAAAGCTATATCTTGAACTTGAAAGCTTAAGGTTCAAGGATAAGTTTGATTATTCAATTATTGTTGACGACGAGATAGATCCTGTCTTGTACAAAGTTCCTGCAATGCTGATTCAACCATATGTTGAGAATTCGATATGCCATGGACTTATGCCTCTGGATCATAAAGGATACGTATTTATAGGGATAAGCCAGGAGAAGGATTGTCTGATATGCACCATTGAGGACAACGGTATTGGCCGGGAAGCTGGTATGGAAATGAAAAAATCAAAAAATGACAGTTCAAATTCCCTTGGAACACAGATAACCGGTTCACGCCTGGACCTTTTGAATTCACTTTATGGGTCAAGTCAGTTTATCATTACTTATACCGATTTGAAAAATGAAACGGGTGAGCCAGCCGGAACACATGTTGAAATTCAAATTCCGATTATGACATGAAAGGAAAACTCAGAACAATCGTGATCGATGATGAACAAAATGCTGTTGATTTCATCATTTCTCTGATAAGTGAGTATTGTGCGAACCTGGAATTAGTTGGCAAAGCCAATAATATGCAGGAAGCTATTAGCATTATTGAATCTGAAAAACCCGATCTTCTCCTGCTTGATGTCGAAATGCCAAACGGAACAGGATTCGATTTGCTTTCGCATTTTTCAGATAAGACTTTTGATGTTATTTTCATCACCGCCTTTAATCATTATGCAATAAAAGCTATCAAGTTCAGCGCTGTCGATTATATCCTGAAACCGATCAATATTAAGGAGTTTATAGAAGCCACAAACAGAGTGGTACTTAAACGGTCTGAATCCTTATTAAAGAATGATGATAAGTTCAGGGTATTGATGGAGAACCTTAAATCCCCGGTACCATCGAGGCTTGCAATACCTACTTCAGATGGAATGGAATATCTGATACCCAGAGATATAATCAGGATCGAGGCTGATCG
>JAHEYW010000175.1 GCA_023251395.1 Bacteroidales bacterium | reverse complement strand
TAACAATCTTCACTTCACTGACAAATGGTAAACTGATCAGGAGGTTAATATCAGCATGACTTACCGTCTTAAAAAGAGCTGTATTAAGCCATTTGGAAGCGCAATGATAAGTATATCCCTTGGATTTAACCTGATTGACATACTCCTGATTGACAGGCAGATCATTCATTACAGGGTAGGGAATGCCAGCTTTATCCCTTCTCTTCTGGGCTTTTGCGGATAATAAATCGCCAGCCCTGAAATTCGCCGGGTTCTGGTTTCCTTTATCTTTGAAATAGACCCGGTAAAAATAATTGTATGTTGTAACCTGTGCAGAAAGCAGTGGTGCTATCATGGTTGTTACTGCCACGACAAAAATAATAAAGGAGCACTTCCAGAATAAAGTAACACGGGTTACCATATAGTCCCAGTTTTCTCAGGGTCGGCAATTTTACCTTTGTTCTTCTCAAGTAAATCAAGGTATTCGGTCTCTTTCCTGTATGTTTCAGGATTGCTAATCACCCCGTCGATATAAATCATATCATACTTGAGAGTTCCATCAGGATTATAAATTTTCCAGACGCCCGTTCTGAGGTCATTCTTGTATTGGCCTGTATATTCAGATTTTCCGGTGATATAAAATGTTGAAAAGGGACCATCAAGCTTTCCGAAGGAATAAGTCGCTTTGAGGCACAAGGTTCCGTCTGCAAAATATTGAGTCCACTCCCCATTCTTAATGTCATTTGAGTAGATGATTCTTTCAGCAGGTACCTTTCCCGGATAATATTTTATAGAAAGGCCATTCTTTAAATTGTTTTTGTAATCTTCTTCAACTACCAGTAATCCCCTGATAGTTGACGAAAAGAATCTCCATTTTCCCTCTTTCTTCTGGTTTATAAATTTTCCTGTAGAGGCTATTAAGCCATTAGGATGGAATAAAATAGCATCAGCTTCAGTTCCCTCCTGATTAAAATCCATCGCAGATTGCAGGGTATCAGTTTCATAATATCTTTTAAACAGACCAACAGGGTGGTTTTCGGTGAAATAACCTTCATACTGAACATGCCCGTTGGGATATTTTTTAATCCAGTGCCCCTGTTTATTACCATTTTTATCGGTTGAGTTAAGAGTCTCCGGGCTTTGAGCAATTATGCCTGAGCAGGCTAAAAATAATAACAGGAAAGGAATGGATTTTAATATCATCTTCAAGTAAGATTATCCGGTAAAATTACGAAAAAGAGGCTGAAATATCTCCAGCCTCTTTTATAACGGACTAAATTACCAAATATTATTTTACTTCCTCAATACTATTTTAAAGTGCAGATCAATAAATTACAATTGTATGTTTTAACAATAAAATCACTATTGGGATGTCTGTTAATGTGAAATATTATGGTTTTAAAGGGTCGCCCATTCCAGAATTCTCTTTATCGCCAGCATCGAGCTTGAAAACCATGAACTTAGGATTTTCCTTTGAGTAAGGAGTCCACTTGCTGCCATCCTTACCATTAGGATCGCCATACTTGGCAAAGTTCGTCCAGGCAGTCAACATTACTTCTGAAAGATCCCAGTCACCTGGTGTCAAAGGTCTCCAGCAATGCTTGAGAGACTTGAATACATACCAAAGATCTGAAGAGTGGAATGCTCCCTTAAGAACATTTTCTCTGCCATCTGTTGGAAGAGGACGGGCAAACTGATATGCATAAGCTTTGCTGCCTGCTTTCTCGCGGTTCAGGCAGAAGTCAGCAATACCCTGAGACATGTCACCCATGTCATTCAGGGTAAAACCAATCATATAGGGAACATTTGCCAGTTTATTCGTAATAGCAGCAGAATCGAAGCTCATAAGTGAAACATAACCGTCAACGATAGGTCCACCAGCCATTCGGACGCGATTTCCTGTAACTGCAGTATACAGACTTCCAACAGTGTAAACGGTTTCGGTAGAGGCGGCACGAATTTTTTCAAGACTTGTAAGCCCTGCCCAGTCCATGACAGTTTTTGTCTGAAGCTCTGATTGTTCAAGAGTCATAGGGCCAAATGCCATCATACCAGCTGGAGGCATACCAGCAGGAGCACCTTGTCTGTTAGCAGGCCCGCCTGGTCTGTTAGCAGGAGCACCTTGTCTGCCTGCAGGAGCTGCATTTGGAGAAGCAGCAGGAGCATTTGCCGGACGAGCAGATGGCATACCAGCCATAGGAGGCATACCACCCCTTCCGGTTGACATACCACCACCACTCATGATGATAGCTTTTTTAAACAAGTCTTTTGCAAGAGGAGATTCGCATAAAGTTTTTACACTGCCGGCACCTGCACTCTGTCCGAATATTGTAATGTTATCAGGATCACCACCAAACTGTGCAATATTTTTCTTAATCCATTTGAGAGATTCAATCTGGTCAAGTATTCCGTAGTTACCTGAAACGTGATCAGGACTTTCCTGTGAAAGTTCTGGATATGTCAAAAATCCGAATACACCAAGACGATAATTGATTGAAACAAGTATTACATCTTTGTTTGCCCATTCCTGTGCATCAAACTCAGGTTCAGATCCCCATCCTTCTCTGTAGCCGCCGCCATGAATCCATAGAGCAACAGGAAGTTTCTTGTCAGTTTTGCCTGGAACTTTTGTCCATACATTTAAGTAGAGGCAATCCTCGCTATAAGGTGATTCATCACCATAACCCCACTCTGTAGTATAGCCACCGGGATAGTGAACTGCCTGATAGCCGGGATGTCCGAATTTATCTGCAATTTTCACTCCCTTCCATGGAACTACTGGCTGAGGAGCTTTCCATCGAAGTCCCTTAATGGGAGGTGCTGCATATGGAATTCCCCGATAAACATAAACTCCTTTAATATCGGCTTTTACACCTTGTACCTGTCCGCCTTCTATGGTCAGTACAGGATTTGATTCGCAACTATATAAGCCAAGTGCAAACAATAATAAATAAAATACTTTTTTCATAGGTTTAATTAAATTGATTAGTGATATCAACAAATGTAATTAAACAAAATAAGAAAAATGAGGGTTTTGCTTATTGACTTTATGTTTTATAAAAAATGGGTGTGATCTGTTGATCGACACCCATTTTGTGATTTAAGTATATCGCTTATTACTTGCCTATTTTACTTCCTCAAAGTCAACATCTGTGACCTCGTCACTACCTGACTTTTTGCCGGTATCACCTGCAGGGCCCTGAGTGTTCTGGGATGTCTCTGGTCCGCTGTTTTGTGCAGTCTTGTACATTTCTTCAGATGCAGTCTGCCAGACAGTATTAAGGTCTGCCAGCGCTTTATCGATAGCGTTTACGTCCTGAGACTTATGGGCAGTTTTGAGATTTGAAAGGACGGTTTCTATTGGACCGCGTTTATCTGAAGGTATCTTATCGCCAAATTCTTTCAATTGTTTTTCTGTCTGAAAGATCATGCTGTCAGCAGCATTTATTTTGTCGACTTTCTCCCTTGCTAATTTGTCAGATTCCTCATTTGATTTAGCTTCATCCCTCATTCTTCTTATTTCATCATCACTAAGTCCGGACGAAGCTTCAATCCTGATCCTCTGTTCCTTGCCTGTTCCCCGGTCTTTTGCTGATACGTGGAGAATACCATTAGCATCGATATCAAAAGTTACTTCGATTTGCGGGACTCCTCTTGGTGAAGGTGGAATACCATCAAGATGGAAACGTCCGATTGTTTTGTTTCCATTTGCCATTGGCCTCTCTCCCTGGAGGATATGGATTTCCACAGATGGCTGATTATCAGCAGCTGTAGTGAATACTTCAGTTTTCTTAGTTGGAATTGTTGTATTGGATTCAATAAGTCGGGTCATTACTCCGCCCATTGTCTCTATACCAAGTGAGAGTGGTGTTACATCGAGTAGCAATACATCTTTTACCTCACCTGTAAGAACACCGCCCTGTATTGCAGCACCTACAGCTACTACCTCATCAGGATTAACACCTTTGGATGGAACGCGGCCAAAGAATTTCTCAACTATCTGCTGTATAGCGGGTATTCGTGTTGAACCACCTACAAGAAGAACTTCATCAATATCAGATGTCTGAAGTCCGGCATCTTTAAGTGCTTTGGTGCAAGGTTCTATCACTGACTGGATCAGCTTGTCACAAATTTTTTCAAACTGAGCTCTGGTAAGTGACCTGACAAGATGTTTTGGAATACCATCAACAGGCATAATATATGGCAGGTTTATTTCGGTTGAGGTTGAGCTTGAAAGTTCAATTTTAGCTTTTTCAGCAGCCTCTTTCAGTCTCTGCATCGCCATCGGATCTTTTCGCAGATCAATGCCTTCATCTTTTAGGAATCCTTCTGCCAGCCAGTCTATAACGAGGTGGTCAAAATCATCACCACCAAGATGAGTATCACCATTTGTAGATTTTACTTCAAAAACACCATCACCAAGTTCGAGTATGGAAATATCGAAAGTACCACCACCAAGGTCAAAAACAGCTATCTTAAGATCCTGTGCTTTTTTATCAAGCCCATAGGCAAGTGATGCTGCAGTAGGCTCATTGATTATCCTTTTGACATTCAACCCCGCAATTTCTCCGGCTTCTTTGGTTGCCTGGCGCTGTGAATCACTAAAATATGCAGGGACAGTGATCACTGCTTCTGTAACGTCCTGTCCGAGATAATCTTCAGCAGTTTTTTTCATTTTCTGAAGAATCATTGCAGAAATTTCCTGTGGAGAATAAAGTCTGTCATCAATTTTGACTCTCGGGGTATTATTTTCTCCCTTTACTACATTATATGTGACCCTTTTTATTTCCATGGAAACTTTGTCAAAAGTCTCACCCATAAATCTTTTTATTGAGTACACAGTTTTTCTGGCATTTGTAATAGCCTGGCGTTTAGCCGGATCACCTATTTTTCTTTCGCCATTTTCAACAAATGCAACAATTGATGGTGTGGTTCTTTTACCTTCACTGTTGGGAATCACAACCGGTTCATTGCCTTCCATTACAGCAACGCAGGAGTTAGTGGTTCCAAGATCTATACCTATAATTTTTCCCATTTTATGTTCTGTTAAAATTAAATTTCAATTTCACATCTATATGCAATGATTATGCCAAGCCGGATATTTATCTCTTTCAGGAAAATATGACACTCACGGATAGAAATGAATATGTATATGGAAAGTGTTTGAGCTATTCCTCTCTGACGTGAATCGCCAAATTAGTTCTCTCTGGAGATGTGGTAGTAACTATCATTAATACAGTATGTTACAATGGACAATTTTATAACCCCACTTGGGGGGGCAGGGGGGCAAAGCACATTTGAAAGGATGATAAATTTCTGTCCGGATGATATCTTTATTTTAAATTTTTTCTCTGACAAAACGACATGACATACAACTGAAATAATAAAATGAACAGTTAATCGGCCCTATTTATCTACAATTTCGTAGTTTTGGCTTGAGAATAAATACGTTCGAATATGTCAGTACAAAAAACAGTAAGGCGGATAACCACCCATGTTCTCTATGAAATGAAGCTTAGAGGTGAAAAAATTGCTATGCTTACTTCATATGATTACTCGATAGCAAGAATACTTGACGAAGCAGAAATAGATGTTATACTTGTTGGCGATTCAGCTTCAAACGTAATGGCAGGGTTTGAGACTACACTTCCAATAACCCTCGACAATATGATCTATCATGCATCTTCTGTTGTTCGGGGAGTCAGGCGGGCACTGGTTGTAGTCGATCTGCCTTTTGGTACTTATCAGGGAAATTCAAAGGAAGCTCTGACATCCTCAATCAGGATTATGAAAGAAACTGGAGCCCATGCAGTAAAGCTTGAAGGCGGACAACAGGTAGTTGAATCGATTGAAAGAATTCTATCGGCAGGTATACCAGTGATGGGACATCTTGGCTTGACACCACAGGCGATCCATAAATTTGGTACCTACGTTGTAAGAGCCAAAGAAGAAGAGGAAGCAAGACGTTTGATGGAGGATGCAAAACTTCTTGAACAGGTGGGGTGCTTTGCAATTGTGCTTGAAAAAATTCCTGCCAAGCTTGCTGAAGAAGTGACCTCCAGCGTAAGGATACCTGTTATCGGTATTGGTGCCGGAGGCAAAACAGATGGTCAGGTACTTGTCCTTCATGATATGCTTGGGATAACCCAGGAATTCTCACCCAGGTTCCTCAGGAGATACCATAACCTCCATGATGAGATCAAAGGCGCTGTTCAGTCATATATTAACGATGTCAGATCGCGCGATTTTCCTAACGAAAAAGAGCAGTATTGATGGTGATGAAGATGCCGGATATTCTCTACGAGGATAACCATATAATTGCTGTAAATAAAAGATCATCTGAACTTGCGCAGGGAGACAAAACCGGTGATGAGGCTCTGGATGAACAGGTTAAAAAGTACATAGCAAAAAAATACAACAAGCCGGGGGATGTATTTCTTGGTGTGGTACACAGACTTGACAGACCTGTTAGTGGAGTCCTCCTTTATGCCAGAACCACCAAAGCTCTCCAGCGACTGAACGAGATGTTCAAATCACGTCAGGTTATAAAAACATACTGGGCAATTGTAAAGGAGCGTCCTCCTGAGGATGAAGCAACGATAACCCATTTTCTGAAAAAGAACGAAACCCAGAATAAATCATATGTTTATGATAATGAGGTGAAAGGTTCAAAGCAGGCAAGCCTGACTTACAAGGTTATTGGAAGGTCAGAGAGGTATTATATGCTTGAAATAGAACTACACACGGGGCGACACCATCAGATTAGAGCACAACTGGCAGCAATAGGCTGCCCTATCAAAGGTGACATGAAGTATGGATTTCCACGTTCTAATGATGATGGAGGCATAAGCCTTATTTCAAAAAAAATAATGTTTACCCACCCGGTAAAAAAAGAGGAAATTATAATTGAGGCTCCTCTTCCATTTAACGATATCTGGAGCTCATTCAGAAACGTGATATAAAAAAATGAGCCGGATTACTCCAGGCTCATTTTGGATTTGCCATTACTAGGTGGCCGGGTTTGAAATTTATTCCTTTTTAGTCTTTTTTGTTTCTTTGGCATTTGCCTTGCCCGACTTGTCCTCCTTATTTACCCCAAGTTTTGCTTTAACATCTTCAATTATCTCTTTTGCTTTTGCCTCATCATCACCTTCAACTGTAACAACTATACCGTCTTTAGCAATCACATATTTTGATTTTTCGTTGCTATTGCCTTTTTTGTCAGTACTGTAAGTGAATTCTATTGTCTTTTCCTTTTTATCACCTGTGCTTTTACTTTCGTCAATATATACATATTTGCTTCCTGAAACACCATCTCTGGATGTCAGGACAGCATAACCTTCACCACCGGTACTGGCAATGTATTTTCCTCCCTTTACAATTATTACATCATTCTCCCCGGTCACCTTTGATGAGTCCCCATCATCACTGATGATTATAACCTTCTTCTGTTTGTCATTAGAATTTTTATCATTCGAGGAGTGTGCGACAATCATGGTTCCGGAACTCTCATGACGCATAGTTTTGTCCGGATTTCCCTTCCTTGACAAATAAATTGTTTCTCCGTTTTTCAGCTTGATTGAGTCGGAATTCATATCTCCTTTAATAAGTGTGTCAAGCTGGGTCTTATTACCTGCATCGTCAATGACAACAATCTTTAAATGCTTTTCATTATCCTTTTCCTGTGCATTTAGCACAATGGTGGTAAATAGAATGACCGGAACAGCAGCAGCTGCAATTTTTACGATTCT
>JAHEYW010000174.1 GCA_023251395.1 Bacteroidales bacterium | reverse complement strand
TGTTCCTGACTAGTATTTGGTTTTATCCATCAGGTCGAGGAAGCCATTTACGATCCCGCTCTCGGCATAACCTGGTTTGATCCTCGATGATAATACTTCAAATGTCTGATAGCCATAGGCGACATCGCTGGGAATGTAACCTGTATTCGAACCTCCGTTGGCTACCGTCACCATAATTGTACGGGCAAAAGGAGAATCCTTTTTCAGGTGCACAGCGATCTGATTATATACCTCAGAACCCATAGCGCATAGTGCTATGTTCTCAATCTGCAGATAAAAGAGTTCAGCAGATACAGAGTCAGCATCTTCATATTGTCCCTGGTACCCTGCACGATTTCCTGCATTGATCTGGCGGCGTCCCGGGAATTTAATGACCTGCTGGGCGGATGAAATACGAATTGAGTTTTCGCTGCGTTTAACTGTTCGCATAACATGCATTACCTCCTCGCCAAGCATCTGTCCCATTGACTGGCATATCTCTTTCTGCTGATTCATAAGTTTCGCAACCCTTGGATTATTCCTGTCAAGACCTGTTCCTCCGGGAGGCATCCTGTTGCTTATATCTTCTCCTCGCCTGGCATAATCAGCAATCCTTATATCGCGTAAGTCGAAGGTCTGCTGGAAGAATAACGGGTTCTGATCGCCGCAGGCACCTTCTGACCATAGCGCCACGACAGAGTCATCATAACTATCTTCAATATAATTTGATGTAGCACTGGGCGCATCGCCGCATACCATATCAAGCTGCCCGGCAGCAACCGCGTGCATTGCATAATTATAATACACTGCTATCGGGTCACCCTTGATATTTTTAAATGTAACCACAGCGACCGTTTTATCGGATTGTCCGTCATAATTCGGGCCCTCCCACCAGGTACGACGCTCCTCATCGAAAATATTCCGGTTTACATTGATATATGAAACTCCTGTACCCCAGCTCATTGTAGCTGGTTCCATTTTTCCATAAGCTGTTTTAATGATGCCATAGACATATTCAATCATTTTGTCATTGGGTATCCGTGCTGCACTGTGAGTATGGGTAGCATTCATAATGACGTTGCCCGGAGGAATGCCAAGTTCGGTTTCAGCTCGTTTGGTTACAGCATCAAAAAGACCTGAAGAGACTCCGCCCGCATCAATTGATACCAGGACTGCACTTGTGATACCATTGTTCACTACTATTGCCCTGGCATGAATACGATCTACTATCCCGAGCATTTTAGCAGCAAGTACTTCCTGCTCCGTAGGGGTTATGTCCACTTTAGCCGCACCTGCTTTTAACAGGCCTCTCGCGTTGGAGGGAACATTTGCAGCGTCTGGCTTGCCCGTGACAGTCTTTACATTGCTTTTGCCACCGGTTTGCGCGCAAAGTGCGGCTGACAAAAACAGAGCAACAATCAATGTCACAGTTTTTAAAAATTTAATCTTTGTTGTCATAATAATTGATTTTCCAGTTATAATTTCTGATTGAATTCGTTTCTAAATAAAGTATTTTGTTTCGGGAAGGTCTTTATTATCCTGATTTACGCATTTTCATACTCACTTTCGTCAAGTTTCTGGAGTCTTTGTTTTGTTGGATTAAAAATAAAGTTCACTAATGCACCAAGAAACAACAGACCTGCAAAAATCGCTGCAAGCACAAAACCATATTTTATATGCCCGAATGCATCACTGACAGCACCCATTGCCAAAGGTCCTATTGCAGCCCCTGCAGCAGTAAAAAATAAAATAATACCTGCAACAGAACCATGTTTTGTCTTTGGGAAACAACTTATACCTTTTGAATTTAAAGTGGGGTAAATAACAGACATAAATAAACCGGTAAGAGGAAGTAATATTACAGCCACGCTTACTCCCCAGATAACGCTTCCAATAAAACAGACCAGAATCAGAAAACTAAAAATGCTCAAAACCAATGTCCAGTTAAATTTAGCCATTACCCATGATCCTAAGAACCTTCCGGCTGCCCGAAGTATAAAGAAAATTGAAAGTGCATATGTGGCTATGAAAACAGCATTCCCGCTATATCCGGAAATAAGTGTGGGCATCCAGACATAAATTGAACATTCAACAGCAACATATAGAAATGCTCCTGTCGAAAACCCAATGGCGTAAGGATCTTTCATCAATAACCAGGTACCTTTTAAATTTACAGGTTCTTCAGCTTTTTTTATAGTAACAGGATACTTGACAAGTAATGCAATTGCTATTAGTATAACACACAGGGTACCAGCCACAACATACAACCATTTCCATTCAATTCCGATTGAAAGAAAATAGGTCACAATAGCTGGACCGATTATCGCGCCAACTGCAAAAAAACCCTCAACAGTATTCATGGTTGAGGTATGTTCAGTTGTCGATTTAGATATATCTCCAATAAGAGCCAATGCTCCGGTTTTAAAAATACCGATTGCAATTCCTGCAACAATCATCAGACTAAGGAAAAATGCAAACGAATTTCCAGCAATATATAAATAGGAATTAAGAGCAAACAGACTTAAACCAATAATGATTGTATTTTTCCGTCCAAGTCTGTCAGCGACAAATCCAAGAAAAGCTCCCCCGAATGCAATTGCCACCATGGGAGTATAATGCATCATCCCCGCAGCAGTCATGCTTAGCTTAAACTGTTTCATCACTTCAGGAATGATCACACCAACTGCATCAGTAGTCATCGCGAACATCATAAACATTAAAAAGGTGAGCCATTTGATAATGCCTATTGTTGGGATCACAGGCTTTCCTGGTTTTGTATTCATAAGTTCTGTTTTAATTAATCATGCTTCGGAATTACCAAAATCATTATCTGGAATTATATACAATATTGCCCTGTTCATCTGTTGCAGTAATGATAAAGGAATTGTTTTTCAAATCTGCTTCCAGGGATGCGGTACAATCATTATTCTGCCAGCATAGTTTTAAAATTTCCGGTAAGGAATCAAGTATTTTCAGACTTGCATCAAAACCGAAAGCCTGGAAGGTGTTCCTGAATCTCAGCAGGGAAAGCTGGCGAAGAACAACCTCTTTTTCAAGCTTTTCAAAAGACAGATCAAGCGAAAGATTTGTCCTGTTGATCTCCTTGTGACCAGCGGGTCCGGTTTTTTCAATAGCAGCATAATCATTCTTTCCTGCAAGCAGATCGAGATACCATACCTGGGGCCTGCCCGGCATGAAGATCTGAATTGCCCTTGCTAAAACAAGTTTCTCATCATCTTCCCCCAGAGCGCTGTAATATGTTGAATTCACCTGGTAATAGATGTTCTTTTTACCATGAAGGTCTTTTACGAGACCGCCTCGCTTTACAACGGTATCGATCAGGCTTTGTATCTGTTCATCAGCCAGCAACCCTTTGAGATCCAGCAATGGTATCCCGTCATGACAGCCAAGCATATTCACCAGCCTGATCCCTTTCTCCTGAATTTCCCTGATCCACCTTATCAGAATCTCATTTGTATTCCTCTCCAGGGCATCAATGATCAGACCAGGAAGAAAAAAATCATATGTCATGTAACCTCTTTCAGAAAGCTTTTCGTGAATTCTTTCTTCATATTTTGAATGTATCTCTGGTAACAGAGTTAATCCGTTTTTGTCAGCAAGAGCTTTGATACCATCCAGAAGATCCCATGTTCCAGGTTCGTTAAGAAAGTTCCTGGCACCCGGTTCTTTTGGTGCGTAAGCAAATGCATCAAGCCTGATTATTTCCGCTCCGTACCCGGCAAGCTTTTTCAGGGTCTCTTCATAAAATTCCCATACCAGCGGGGATTTTATATTGAGGTCCATCTGGCCCAGGTATTTTCGTCGGGATTCAAGTATATCAATGACTTTTTTTCTGTACAGTTCAAAACTTCCGAAACATATGGCGGATGGGCTGACGCCCCTGTTAAGTGCCTCATTTACCAGGTCTGCCAGCTTCTGAGCCAGATCATATTTGATTCCCAAAGTCTTCATGAGATCCTGATTATCAACATTTTCGTATCTGACCTCCTGGTAAAAAGTGTTCCAGTAAGGGACTTCTTTCCCATCCGGCATCCTCACCATCAGGATCGGCAGGCCAGGCTTTCTGAGGAACATATCCCTTATGTATTCCGGATCAGGTTGTATATAACCAGCTTCTGTCAGCTGACCATATCCTTCCCAGAATTTATTCCAGTTAATGAAGAAGTCCTTATATTTTGATCCCTCTCCATTTTTAATTATATCCTGAAATTGCTTTGACCGGACTGACGAATGGTTCAGGACAAAATCAAATTTAAGGGCAATCCCCATTTCATTCAGATCTTCCAGGTCCTTCCGGGAGGCATAAAGCTCATTCAAATCATAATCTATTACAGAGAACCCACGATCCAGGTCGCTGTTAAATATGCTGGGAAGAATGTAAAAAGATTGAAATACATTTTTAAGTTCAGGCGATTGAAGAAATTTTACAGCGTCCCTCAGAGAACCACCGATACTGTCGGGGTATGCATTAAAAACAGGACCTGCATTATTAATAGCTCCTGCAGGTAATTTGGTGTTGTTGACCATGTTATGCGTCTCTTATTCCTTTTCCTTTATCATAAGTCTGAGAAACTCAATGTATGATAGTAATTCACTGCTTTTTGACAATATCAGTTTTGCTTTCGGAGCCTGAGAAACCAGCATTTCCTGTTCCAGCTCCAGTATCATTGTTGTAAATGGACTGTCGGTAGCGCCATCGCGGTTACGCGATCTGCGGTGTTCGAGAGTTTCCTGAGGAGTACTGTTAAGAAGGATAGGAATATCTACACCCTTAAGGTTGTGATTGTTGCCATGTGTCCACTCTATGATAATCACGTTCTTATTGCTGAAATCAACTGCGTCATACCAGAGTTCTGTATCTTCTCTTCCCATCCTTTTAAGGAATATTCTGTTTTCGCCGTTTTTAAATTGTGAAATAATACCTGTGAGTTCGTTGAAATCAATTTCATTTGGGGTTCCAAGATAATTTCTTAATCCCTCCCTGCCGGCGCTCTGGTAAACAGAAAGCCATGGATATTTATTCACCCATTCAGGATTTGAATCATTACCACTTTCCTGGATCTCTTTCAGGATACCTTGTATTCCTTCAAAATACAGTCCCTGTGATATAAGGCCATCGATCGCGCTTTTCCTGAAGACGAGGATTCTTTCAGCATCGTTGTATTTCGGAATTCTGTGAGGATAATTATCTCCCGACAGAGTATAGCTTCCAACACCCAGGTGGTTCAGATAGTATGACATTATGGATGCAATTTCGGATTTGCCCACACCTGATCCCCCGCAAACAACAATTACCGCCCGCTGAAACGGGTTTTCATCAAGCACGGGAATAAGCATTTCCAATAACAGTGGGAAAATCACATTGGCTTTCTGAATATGCTGAGGTCCAATCCTGACTTTATCACCTGGCATATCGCCAGTGGGTATGCTGCCTGGATCCGGAATAGATTCCGGAATCCAGGGAAGCTTGAGTTTGATTCTCCCGGTTATATCTTTTTTTGCATCTGAGACTTTGTCAGTTAATCTGGATTCAGATACATTACCAGGTTGATTCATTGTTGAAAAATTTTGTTGCTGTTAACAAGGGATTTCTAAGATCATATAATCCGGCAAATATTCAAAATTAAAGTACAATATTTTTCACTATTTGGAATAAGTCTTATCATTCAGACCTGATGAACTACGCTCCCACTTATCAATTGATTTAACTTTTACTTTGCCGTTGCCATTGAATTCAGGTAATTATCAGAGAAGAGACATATTTGCATTCTTTCAACATACCTGTTACGTATTTTTTAATTACTTTCGATTCAAGACAGAATAATAAAAATCAGATATGAAAAAGATATTAATATTATTGATCACATTACTGACTGTTGCGGTTCAGGCACAGAAGCGTCCTGAATGGCTCAAAAAGGCCGTTTTTTATCAGATTTATCCTTCTTCCTTTCAGGATATTGACGGGAATGGTATTGGTGATATAAAAGGAACTCTATCGCGTCTGGATTATATACAATCAATAGGGGTAAACACTGTATGGTTTAATCCCCTTTTCAAATCTGCATTTCAGGATGGTGGTTATGATGTGATCGATTACTACCTGGTTGATCCGCGTTTCGGGACTAACACCGATCTTGTTGAGTTCATTAAAGATGCGCACAAAAGAGGTATGCGTGTAATTCTTGACCTCGTTGCAGGCCACTCATCCGATCAGTCTGAATGGTTCAAACAATCAAAGGAGGCGGATAATAACCTGCATTATAGCGATTATTATATTTGGGCTCAGGTTAAACCGAATGATTTACCACCCCAGGAAGCTTCTAAATGGGTGGAAGCAAATGCTCCAAGGGCTAAATATTATGTCAAAAACTTTTATAACAGCCAGCCGGCACTCAATTATGGTTATGCAAATCCTAACCCCAATCATCCCTGGGAACAGTCGATAGATGCATCCGGCCCTCAGGCTGTCCGTCGTGAATTGCAGAATATCATTTTGTTCTGGATGGAGAAAGGAGTTGATGGTTTCAGGGTGGATATGGCAGCAAGCCTGATAAAGAACGACCCTGACAAATCTGCGACAATCGCTCTCTGGAAGAAACTGACTGCCTGGTTTGATAAGAAATTTCCTGAGGGAGTTCTTATCGCAGAGTGGTTTAATCCGACACAGGCTATCGAGGGTGGCTTCGATATAGATTTTTATCTGAGCGGAAGTTTATTTTCCTCAAGGGGAAGAGGGACTCAAACGCCATCCAGAGTGTATTTTGATAAAGCAGGAACAGGTGATTTTGCAACCTGGTACAAAACATATATCGGCCATTATGAAAGCACTGCAGGCAAAGGGTATGTATCGGTTCCCACAGGCAATCATGATAATCCGCGAATTGCCACCGCAACCCGAAATGATGGTCCTCAGCTGAAAGTAGCCATGACATTTCTTCTTACCCTTCCGGGCGCTCCATTTATTTATTATGGGGACGAGATAGGATTGAAGTTCATTCCTAATCTACCAAGTATTGAGGGAAGCAATGTCCGTTCAGGGGAACGCACTCCGATGCAATGGGATAATACACAGAATGCAGGCTTCTCAACCGCACCTATAGAGAAAATTTATATTCAACAGGATCCGGATCCAAACCGTCCGACGGTAGCAAATCAGGACAAAGATCCTAGCTCACTACTAAACTTTGTGAGGGCATTGCTAGCTTTCCGTGCAAAATCCGAGGCACTTGGTAATGACGGGGAATTCAAGATGATAGGTGATATAAACGAACCATATCCGTTGATTTATATGCGTACCAAAGGGAATGAAAAATATATCATCGGATTAAATCCTTCGGATAAACCTGTAGAAGCAGAGATAACAACATTGAATTCAGTCCGGGTCAAATATTCCTTCGGAACAAATGAAAAATGCAGCTATAAACCAGGGAAAACTGTTGATAAGATAAAGATACCTTCTGTGTCAGCAGCAATTTTCAAAGTCCAATAGCAGCTATTCTTTCACCGGATATCTAAGGTCCTGGAGATATCAGAGTATGCCTAACTTCTGACTCCTGCCTCACGACGCACGACGCACGATACATGTAGCTTTATCTTAGCAATCCTGTTTCTTTGATCATTTCGAATACCCGGTCTGGAGTGAGCCAGTTCATGCAGGCGAAATCGCCTCTTTTGCATTCTCCTTTTCCGAAAATTGTGCATGGGCGGCATGTCAGCTCGTCAACGCTGATCCTGATCGCATAGTTAT
>JAHEYW010000173.1 GCA_023251395.1 Bacteroidales bacterium | reverse complement strand
TTTGCTGCTTCAACAACTGTCTTGTCAAAACTCTGACCTGAATGTTTATTGTCACCCCTGGTTATGATAATACTTCCCCTGTTGAATTTAACAGAATCAATAGTGAAAGGTTTTATGGAGTACCTGATCTTAAGATCTTTTCTGTATAGAAGGGCCATCAATCTGAGTTCATTGAAACCTGTAAAATTTGCAACATATGCGTATGAATTGATTTTTGATGATTCATTAGTTAAAGGTTCAATCGTTGCTTTCAAATCTTCGGATTTTATCTTTTCGGCAGATGCAAATGCCTTGATATTATAGGCATAGGGAATTGCCCAGGCTGAGAGATCATAACTTAAAGAGTCGTTTGACATGCTTTTAGGTTCAAAAAGAACTTTTATGAGTCTTGACTGAGGCTGATAGGATGAAATTAGGATATCGCCCTTTTCAAGTTGAAATTCACTTTCCTTATTAGATTGATAATCAAACCCCTTGTACTTTTTCCCGATACCTGAAGCATAAGCATATCTTATCTGGTTCCTGTCAAGCAGGGTGAAGAGTGAAAATAAAGCAGACCTGTCATTATTACCTTTGATAATTATTGATTTATATGAAAATTCCGGACTCTTTTCTCCATCTTCAAAGTATTTGTTGAATTCACTTATAAGCTTAACACGATTCTCATATGAAATTTTTATTGTTGCCATTGAGGCTGTGAAATGCCCTTCTATTCTATCTTTAAGAGTCAGTGTATCTCCTGTTTCAAGCTTGTAGACCAGACCCGGGCCACCCCCACCTGCCTGCTCATAGGTAAAGCCCATAGCGCCGTTAAAAAGTGGCCATGTATCTCCATAGCTTGGACAAAAAAGATCATAGTTTTCTTTTGTATAATAGAGTTTGAATTTTTCATCGAAGAGCTTTGCATTTCCTTCACCCATCATATTATGAAACTCGTGTTGCCAGGGAGTAATAACCTCATGCCATGGATTCGCGCCAGGCGCAAAAAAGAAAGTTGATTCAGCCCCCATTTCATGAAAATCTGCATGTACATGAGGCATATACTTCACATATAATTCCAGTCTTTGCTGAGTCTCTGTCTGAGTCATCCAGGCCCAGTCACGGTTGAGATCAAACATATAGTGATTTGTTCTTGCTCCTGGCCAATCCTGATTGTGTTCCCATGCGTTACCATCAGCATTTGTAAAAAGACTTTGAGAAGATCTGTACCTGTTTGTATAAAGATCCCTGCCATCGGGATTTTCGCATGGGTCAATTATGATCACGACTGATTTAAGCCATTCATTAACACCTTCATAGGAGCCTGAAGCAAGCGTGTAAAGTGTTTTCATTGATGCTTCCATGCCAACAGCCTCATTACCATGGACGTTGTAACTCAACCATATAAATGGTATCTGTTTACCTGTGAAGTTACCCTTCTGCAAGCCTGTTTTAATAAGGTTGTTAATGCGTAGTTCTTCCAGATTTTTAAGGTTTTCTTCTGCGGAAATTATACAAACACCGAGCTCTCTGCCCTCATAGGTAGTACCAAATCTTATATATTGTACCTGGGGTGAAATGCTTGCAACATATTTAAAATAATCGATCGCCCTATGATGGTATGTAAACTGAGAGCCAGGCTCATAACCTAAAAATTGCGCGGGAGATTGAATTACCTGAGCTGAACCTGAACTATAAATTGAAAGGAGGAGAATAACAGTTGAGAATATCGTTTTCATAAATTATACTTGTTTTTTATCGATAAATATAAACCTTTTTAGTTCAATTTTATGCTACCATTATCGCAGGTATTTACTGATGTTTTATAGGATGCTTCAGGGATTTATTTATTTTTGAGAGCAAATTAAATCATTTTAATATGAAGAATCTGAAATTATTTTTCCAGCTATTCTTACTGTTGTTTATCCTTATTTCCTTTTCACTGCAATTGAATGCGCAGATGCGTTCTCGTTTCAGCGGGAACCAGGTTGCAGTAACAGGATGGACTGATGATACTCATTATATTTTTCAGACTCTTGATTCAGATAAAAAACCAGTCTCATTGCTGGTGGATATAAAGACTGGAAAAAGTTCACCATATGTTTCTGCCAGATCTGTCCGCGAAATTCTGACTGAATCACTTCCAAAAGGTAATTCAATAGGCTTTAATGATATAATAAGTCCCGATGGTAAAAGCCTGGTAATTATTAAGGATAATGATCTGTTTTATTTTAAAACTGGTGAGACCGCGATAAGAAGGCTTACAAATGACAGACTTCAGGAAGTAAATACAAGGTTTTCACCTGATGGGTCCAAACTGGCTTATACAAAGAATAAAGATCTGTATGTATATGATATTCAGAATACCAGGGAGATAAGACTCACCAATGATGCTTCCGACAGGATTTACAATGGATATTGTGCATGGGTTTATATGGAGGAGATACTCGAAAGATCAAGCCGCTATGCAGCTTTCTGGTGGTCACCCGACGGAAAAAAACTCGCCTACCTGAGAACTGATGAAACTGAAGTCCCGGTTTTCACTCTGAACAGACTGGATGAAGCAGACGGAATTCACGGAACGCTTGAAGTTGTTCCTTATCCTAAACCAGGAGATCCAAACCCAAAGGTCAAAATGGGAATTGCAGATATCTCATCGGGGAAAACTACCTGGGTTAAAACAGACTATAAAACCGATCAGTATATAGCCTGGCCATTCTGGACGCCCGATAGTAAAAAACTAATGGTTCAGGTCCTGAACCGTGATCAGAATGACATGCAATTCATTCTTGCTGACCCTGAAACAGGGGATTTTACCGGGATTTACAATGAAAAATCAAAAACCTGGGTTGAGTTTTTTGAGGATTTATATATATTTAAAAATGGAACAGGCTTTATTCTAAGAAGCTATAAGAGCGGATGGGAGAATCTGTGCTATTACGCCTGGGATGGCAGATTAATTTCACAGCTTACAAACAATGAATGGAATGTCAATTCGATTGAGAGGGTTGATGAAGATTCTAAAGTTGTATACTTCTATGGTACTGGTAGCGAATCAACTGATCAGCATTATTACAGAGTAGGTCTCGACGGCAAAAATATGTTAAGGATAACAAACGGACCCGGGACACACAATGTAAACGCTTCTCCGAAAGGGAGTTATTTTATTGATACCTG
The DNA here is from genome assembly GCA_023251395.1 of Bacteroidales bacterium. GTDB lineage: Bacteria > Bacteroidota > Bacteroidia > Bacteroidales > VadinHA17 > LD21. The sequence goes on along the minus strand of JAHEYW010000173.1, from coordinate 4,606 downwards.
GAATAATATTACTTCTTCAGGTTCAATAATTGCATATGATAAAAAAGGCAAACAACTTAACATCATTCACACTTTTGAACAGCCTTCATATGACCCGTCTAAGAACTCAAAGTCTGAATTTATTAAAATTCCAACATCTGATGGATTATTCTCTATGCCTGCTATAATAACCTATCCTCTTAACTTCGATCCATCAAAAAAGTATCCTGTGGTCTTCACAATCTACGGAGGACCTGCATCAAAGAATGTTAGTAACCGCTGGCAGGGTGGTAATCCTAACTGGTATGCAGAGAATGGTATTGTAACATTCACAGTTGACCACAGAGGTTCAGGACAGTTTGGCAAAAGAGGGCTGGATTATATTTACAGGTGCCTGGGCAAATGGGAGATACTTGATTATGAAGATGGTGTAAGATGGCTGCGTGAAAAGCAATTCGTCGATCCTTCCAGAATAGGAATCACAGGTACTTCTTATGGAGGATATATGACCTGTCTGGCCCTTACCAAAGGAGCTGATTACTGGACGCATGGTTTTGCGGGATCTTCTGTCACCGACTGGCGTCTTTATGATGATGTTTATACCGAAAGGTATATGGACACTCCTGCTGATAATCCTGAAGGATATAAGGAGGGATCTTGTATTACATTTGTTCAAGATTACAGGGGTATGCTTTATCTGAATCATGGCGATATAGATGATAATGTGCATATGCAGAATTCAATCCAGCTTATCTCGAAAATGGAGGATGAAGGCAAAACCTTCCAGTTCATGCTATATCCTGATAACAGGCATGGAATTAGTGGTATAAAGGCAGGACATTCAGTCAAAGAAAGAAACAATTTCTGGTTATCATCTTTTTTCGGTAAGCAATAATGATGATGTTGCGGATATTTTGGAATATTATATTATTGTTTATTATATTGGCATAGTTTATTATCTGTATACCTTGCAATTAAATCGGTTGAAAGCGATAACTAACCTTATGAATTAATACAAAATCATATGATTATCGGAGTACTAAAAGAATCAGGCACTGAAAACAGGGTTTCCCTGCTTCCCGGTGAGGTGTTAGTGATAAAAAAGATGGGAGTGGAGGTCATTGTTGAAAAAAGTGCCGGGGTAAATGCTTATGCCACTGATAAGGACTATGAGTCAGCAGGAGCAAAAACAGCAGAAAGAAGTGTTGTGATTTCTTCTGCCGATATGCTTTTGTCTGTGAATCCTCCTGTTAAGGATAACATAAAGACCTTCAGGGAAGGGCAGATAATATGTTCTGTTCTAAATCCACAGGAGAATAGCAGATGGATTGAAGAGGCACGTTTACAGGGTCTTACAATCCTTGCCCTTGATCTGATTCCAAGGACTACCAGGGCTCAGTCAATGGATATTCTTTCTTCAATGGCAACGGTCTCCGGATATAAGGCAGTCCTGGAAGCGGCATCAATGCTTCCAAAATTTTTCCCCATGTTCATGTCTGCTGCAGGTACAATAAAACCTGCAAAGGTTTTGATACTTGGTGCAGGTGTAGCCGGGCTTCAGGCAATTGCAATAGCCAGAAAACTAGGAGCGCAGGTTGAGGTATTTGATGTAAGATCTGCTGTAAAAGAAGAGGTAAAAAGTCTGGGCGGAAAATTCATTGAGGTAGAGGGGGCCAAAGAGGATGCTGCTGCAGGAGGATATGCGGTGGAACAGACAGAAGAATTTAAGAAAAAGCAACAGGACCTGATTCAGCAGAGAGCTATTGCTTCAGATGTAGTAATCGCTACTGCCCAGATCCCTGGTAAAAAGGCACCTGTACTCCTGCTGAAAGAGACAGTCGGTTCAATGAAACCCGGTTCAGTGATTATTGATCTGGCAGCCTCTACAGGCGGAAACTGCGAATTGACACAAAACGGAAAAACAATAATTGTTAACGGTGTTCATATCGTCGGAAAATCAGATTATCCTGCTGATATGCCATCAGATGCGAGCAAAATGTTCGGCTGTAACATCATTAACCTGCTTAAAATAATGGTTGAAAAGGATGGAAAACTCAATCTGAATATGCAGGATAATATAATTAACGGGACAACTGCAGTACATTCAAAAGAATATGTAAGTATGAGGGTGAAACAAATGCTTAATATCCAATAATATACTATGGAAAATATATTGAAATTCTTTCTTGATAACAGGGAAATGATCTTTCTGGTCATACTTTCAATCTTTCTTGGGATTGAAGTTATCAGTCATGTTCCGGCTATACTTCATACTCCGCTGATGTCGGGTGCAAATGCTATTCATGGAGTTGTAATTATAGGAGCGATAATTGTTATGGGTCACGCTGATACAACCGGGTCGATGATACTTGGCTTTTTAGCTGTTGTTCTTGGAACCCTGAATGTTGTGGGGGGATTTGTCGTTACAGACAGAATGCTGGAAATGTTCAAGAAGAAGAAATAATTAAGATATAACAAAAATATTCAGATGATGGACCAGATAACGACATCAGGCATACTCGAGATAACATATGTGATTGCTTCTGTCCTGTTTATTTTAGGACTTAAGATGCTCAGTCATCCCGAGACAGCCAGGAGGGGAAATTTCCTTGCTGCCATTGGAATGATCCTGGCTATAATTGCAACAATACTCTTTCATAAAAAGGATGGTCAGCCCATTCATAATATTGTCTGGATACTTGCAGCTATTATAATAGGAACTCTTATTGGATGGGCTATCGCAAAGAGGGTAAAAATGACAGCGATGCCGCAGCTGGTTTCATTTTTTAATGGAATGGGAGGAGCAGCTGCAGCGTTGATTTCAATGATGGAATTTCCTCATGTAAGTCCGGAGCTAATTGCAAAAAGTGGAATGGCCAATGGACATGTCCTGGCCATACTAATTGGATTAATGATAGGGACAGTATCATGGGCAGGAAGTATGATAGCTTTTGGCAAGCTGGATGGCTGGATAGGCGACATGCGAATCAAAGCTATGAAATATGTGAACCTTACAATTCTCACATTCCTTATTGGCTTCATTGCGTTCATAATGACGAGAAAGGTTACCGCCATTGCAGAACTTACACCATTGATCTATATTATGTTTGCTGTTGCAGTAGTTTATGGAGTACTCTTTGTAATGCCGATCGGAGGAGCAGATATGCCTGTGGTGATCTCACTCCTGAATTCATTCACTGGTGTCGCAGCGGCCATGGGAGGATTCCTCTATAATAACCAGGCAATGCTTACAGGCGGTATCCTTGTCGGATCAGCAGGTACTATTCTCACAATACTGATGTGTAAAGCAATGAACAGATCCCTGCTGAATGTGATAGTGGGTGTGTTCGGCGGTGGAGGACAGGCAAATACTGATGAAGGCGGTACAATAAAGGAAATCTCAATTTCTGACGCAGCTGTATTGTTAAGCTATTCGAAAAAAGTCGTTATTGTCCCGGGGTATGGACTCGCAGTTGCCCAGGCTCAACATATATGTCATGAACTGGATAAACTTCTTGAAGAGAAGGGCGTTGAAGTAAAATATGCAATTCATCCTGTGGCAGGAAGGATGCCGGGGCACATGAATGTTCTGCTTGCAGAAGCAGATGTGCCTTATGATAAGCTGATTGAGAGTGACGAAATAAACCCCGATCTGCCAAATACTGACGTGCTTGTTGTCATCGGTGCGAATGATGTTGTCAATCCTGCTGCAGAAGATAATCCTACAAGCCCTATTTACGGAATGCCGATCATCAAGGCAAGAGATGCAAAGAATGTTATCGTAATGAAAAGGGGAATGGGAAAAGGTTATGCAGCTATCGAGAACATGCTGTTCTTCAATGAAAAGACAAGAATGTTATTCGGGGATGCAAAAGGTACTTTACAGGCCCTTGTCAGTGAGGTAAAAAATATGTAGAAATCAGATCATAAGGGAAGGGGCCATCACAAGCCCCTTTCTTTTTTTAAATCATTTTATTAAATTTATATTATCTCAGCGTATGCTGTAAAATAACTTAACAGGTTGTTAAATGAACATTTACAGGACAAGACTTACACAGCTAAGAGCACTGATGAAGGCGAAAAACCTTGATTTATATTTAATTGTGAATACTGACCCTCACCTTGGAGAGTACATTCCGGCACATTGGAAAAGCATTCAATGGCTTACTGGTTTTACGGGATCCTCTGCAATTGTCGTGGTCGGAAAAAAATTTGCTGGTTTGTGGACCGATTCAAGATACTTTCTTCAGGCCGGACAACAGCTGGAGAATACAGGCTTCTCAATGATGAAAATGAATGTTCAATCTGAACCTTCGTGGGTAGACTGGATCTGTGAGAGAGTAAAAAAGAATGACAGGATAGGCACCGATGGAAGAATACTTTCTGTCCAGAATCTTGAAAAGCTAAAAAAATCATTTGAAGATAAAAATGCTGACATTGACCTTGACAAAGACCTCTTAGCAGAGATCTGGTCCGGAAGGCCATCCCTGCCTGATTCCATAGCTTTCGACCATAATATTTCTTTCTCTGGCAAAGAGAGGAAGGAGAAAATAGCAGAAGTCAGATCCCGGATGGAAGAAATGAATCTGGACTATCATCTGATTACATCCCTTGATGACATTATGTG
>JAHEYW010000172.1 GCA_023251395.1 Bacteroidales bacterium | reverse complement strand
GATACGTCTTATTCCTAATCGATAAATTTGCAGGCGCAGGCTATCTTCTGAATGAAATGAAGATAATCGAATAAAAATTGATTATATTAAGAAGACAAGGCGAAGTCTGGAGACTTCGCTTACCAACTTCGCTTAACATAGACTTTGCTTAACAAAATTATTTTGCATCCTTGAATTTTGCTTCTGTACAGTCTTTGATTATGTTCTGTGCTTTCTTCATATCATTCTCCATCGAGAGATTTGTCCAGTATACCCCCATTACCATCATTTTGCATCTCTGGATTACAAAATACTTCTTGCCAGTTTCAGCTTTTACATCTATTTCAGATTCTTTAGTCGATCCTTTACATGTTACCTTATGATCACCCGGATCAACGACTTTATATACAAAGTCCCTGCTTCCAAGTGTAGGAAGCTCTGTACCGTCAATCTTATTCACTGACCTGAACATACCATAGGTATCTCTCATCCTGATTATGTAGATAATTGCCTTACCATCAGGAGGATTCATGGTTTTTGGATCATCCTGTCCGAGAGCTGTTAAAGTACTTCCCAGGATGAACAAAGTGAGACAAAGAAGAATAGATTTTTTCATTTCATTTCGTTTTAAGTATTTTGGAATTTACCAGGATATCAAATATACCAAAAAATTCAGTAATGTGGCGAAGTCTGGAGACTTCGCTCAGCTATCAAAAACTATAAGCGAAGTCTCCAGACTTCGCTTCCTAACCTTTTAATATAGAAACTGCGACGCATACTGACTTCGCTGTTTCAATACTAATCAGGCTGTAATAAGCTTTTCTATTTCCATTTTCTTCATCTTAAGAAATGCCCTGGTAACTCTTTCAGCTCTTTCTGGATCCTGCATTAAAGTTGAAAGAATTGATGGCACAACCTGCCATGACAATCCGAACTTGTCTTTTAACCATCCGCATTGGCTTTCCTCACCTCCCTCTGTCAGTTTGTACCAGTAATAGTCAACCTCTTCCTGGTCATCACAGAATATCTGGAAGGATACTGCTTCGGTGAATCTGAAAACAGGCCCACCGTTAAGGGCAATAAATTTCTGCCCATTAAGAGAAAAATTTACTGTCATAACACTTCCTTTTTCTCTACCATGGATATCATGGCCTTCTGATCCATACCGGCTGATATTCTCAATTTTCGAATCCCTGAAAATTGAGGTATAAAATTCTGCTGCCTCTTCAGCCTGATTATCAAACCATAAGCATGTTGTTAACTCCTTTTTCATCGGGGATTATTTTTAATTTTTTTCTGCATATTTACGGAAATTGTCCAGGATAGCCTGCCATCCTTCTTTTTGTCGTTCAAGAGTGTTAACTGACTCAGCTTCGAATGATTCAGAAATAATGGTTTTATTCCCCTTTTTAGAGAACGTAATTTTGACTTTCCTTCCATCACCCAATACATATTCAATGAGTTCATTTGTTTTTACTGCACTGTATTTTCCTCCAAAATCAAAACCAAAGCTGCCATCTTTGGCTTCCATCCTGTAATTGAACCTGCCACCTTTTTTCAGATTATTTTCAGCTGTGGGTGTATGCCATGTTTCCATCGCATAGTTCCACTTTACGATATCTTCCGGAGATGTCCATAATTTCCAGACTTTTTCAATACCTGCATTTACAAGAACCTCAACAATTATTTTGTTTTTACCGGTAGAAGGTTTTTTAGAACTTTTTTCTGCCTTCATATTGTTTTCTTCAACCCTGAATCGAACAATTCTGCTGATAAGATCTACGGGCAATGGTTTGTCTAAAGGGAACTGGATAGTCCCTTTTGAGCAATTAAATCCTGAAAGCTCCTTTTCGAATGCCACTAATGCTGATTTTAATGGGTAGAATCCGATATGATTTGTATGTGCAGCAAAGTACAATAGCATACCTTTATATTTGTAGGCAGGCATATTGTATCCGATCTTCTCTACTGCGTCAGGCGCAGCTTTTCTGATAGTCTTTCTGAGATCAATGAGCTTTTTCCTTACGCTTTCAGGGTATCCTGAAATATACTGATCAACAGTTGCAAATCTTATCTTCGTTTCCATCTTGTAAACCAGGTATTATTTGTATGTAAAGTCGTACAATTATTTAATTATGTTTTCACCACTTATGGTTCATGTTAATTAACAATATAGCAGGCAGAAAGTTCTGAGTCCACCTGGATACTAAATTAAAATTAATTTTTTTCATTCTGTTCTGAAGCATAGCGATCAGGCTCTCAAAATTTCTTAACTTTCAGGTACCAATTTACATACTATGATAAAGGTAATAGCTGATGATAAGATACCTTTCCTGAAAGGAATCCTGGAACCATTTACAGATATAACTTACCTGCCAGGCAGACTTATCAACAACGAACACCTGAAAGACTGTGATGCCCTTATTATAAGGACTATTACCAAATGCACTGAGGAACTCCTTGATGGGACTAAAGTAAGTTTCATCGGTACTGCCACAATTGGTTTTGACCATATTGATACAAGGTTATGTGAAGCAAGGAATATTAAGTGGACAAATGCCCCGGGATGTAATTCCTCATCAGTCGGGCAATATATTGCAGCTGCTCTTCTGAAACTGTCTGCCGACTTTCACTTCAGACTCAGAGATAAAACTATTGGTATAATCGGTGTCGGAAATGTCGGGACAAAGGTTGAGAGAATTGCGAAGACCTTTGGAATGAATGTACTGCTGAACGACCCGCCGAGGGCCAGGGCAGAGGGTAATGATAAGTTTGTGGATCTGGATACAATTCTTAACGAATCAGATATTATTACAATGCATGTTCCCCTTAATATTGTAGGCTCAGACAAAACATTTCACATGATAGATGACCGGAAACTCCGAAAGATGAAAAACGGTGTCTGGCTAATTAATAGTTCGAGGGGTGAGGTGATACTTACATCAGCCCTTAAAAAAGCGCTGCATTATGTAAGATTCGGTGGGTGTATACTGGATGTTTGGGAAGATGAGCCGGATATTGACCTGGAACTTCTGGAAAAAGCATTTATCGGGACTCCCCATATTGCCGGCTACTCAACAGACGGGAAAGCGAACGGTACCTCAAAAGTTATAAGGGAATTAAGTCTGACGTTTAATCTTCCGCTTATTAACTGGTATCCAGATGTAATTCCTCAGCCTCATAGCCCGGAAATAAAAATTGATGCCACCGGGAAAGATATTGAAGACATAGTAAGGGAGGCAGTTTTACATACCTATGATATTAATGAAGATGATACAAAACTGAGATTTTCCCCTTCCGACTTTGAAAAGCTTCGTGGTGAATACAGAATCAGAAGGGAGTTCACATCATTTTGTGTTTACCTTAAAAATGGAACTGCTGAATCAGGAAATATGCTCAGGGAGCTCGGATTTACAGTTTTGATGTAACTTCAGCATGTGCCAGTTTCAGACCTGTCGGTACATGAAGCCCGTTAGATGAGAACTCCTTAACCTGGAAAACGAAAGCCTGAAGCCGTGTGTCAAGCGAAACTGAATCCTGTCCGTCATATGCAATATTGATGAATGGGATATTGTTATGATCCTTTCTGAAAATATCGCTGACTGAAGCAACCACTGTACCTGGCATACATGTAAACGGTAGGATGGCGGCAATCCCGGATACACCTCTGCTGGTTAGTCCTACTGAAGTCCCCATTGCAATTGGCGGGTCACCATCATAGAATTCATTTACATAGGAATTACACAGTTTCAGCATATCATGAAGAGAAACATCCTTGGCATGGTCTGTAAGCTTTTCAACACCTCTTAAAAGCATATTTGCTATAAGGTCCTGGCCGATCCCCTGAATCTTCGATTTGATAATTCCTTTTTTATCATTCTTCCACCTGCTATCCCTTGTAAACCTGTAAGTTGAATAATAGATCCATTCTGAAAAAGGGCCTATAACCACTTCAACTCCAAGATCTTCAAGCCTGTTCGCAATATTCCCGTTACATGGAGAGTTGTCTCTCATAAAGATCTCACCAATGATTGCAACAACTGGCTTTCTTTTGCTTTTATTTACCTGAACGGAAGTGAATTCATAAGCAATCTCTGAAACCAGTTTATGGAGTCCTTTTGCACCATTCTCGATACAGTATTCAAGCCTTTTTATGGATTCCACATACAGTTTATCGCATTCGCCCTTGTTAATCTCATACGGTCTTGTCTCTCTGTATATCTTACGCAGAAAGTCTGATACAATAAAACCCTTCCATGCATTAATTCTGAATTTCTGGCCATGTTTTCCGGCAATATCTTCGTATGAAGTATCATTTGATGGTGTAATCAGTTCAGCCTCTTTGAAACCAAGTCTGTCAAAGAGTATTCTGTGAAACTGATTATATTGTCCGAATCTGCATGGTCCGTTATGATCAGGCATAAAGAAGCTCATTTTAGAAGGATCAGCTCCCTGTTCCTGCAATTTCTTCAGAAAACTGCCAGTCGTACATATCATTGGAAAACATTCCTTGGAGGATGTGTATTTCCTGCCTATAGCCAGATCTTCATCAGTCTGCTTTGGTAATACTTCTGAAGTTATTCCGCATGATCTTGCTGCTGCAGCTACCATATAAGCAGCGTCGTTCATGTAAGGGAAATAGAGAACCCTTTCCTTGGGCGGAGAAGAGGGGCTGGGCCTTGGTCTGAAGATTTCGATGTTTTTCTTTTCATTCATTTCTGACCCCGTAAGACTGTCAAGGAAAGCTTCAATCCTTGTTACCATACCTGCATCTGCAGAATGTTCATCAACCTCCAGATGGAGGAAGGGTTTTCCTTTCAGTTCTTCAGTAATGTAATGCCAGATAAATGAATCCGGCCCGCACCGGAAATTACTTATATATACTGCATGTAATTTTTCATTCTGTGCTACGTACTGGGCAGCTGCGATCATCTTCTGACCATTTGGCCAGTACATATTTCTGTAATGCCTGAAAATGTTAAATGTTGAAAGGTCCAGCATATCGACAGGGACAGGCATGACATTCTGAGCAATAAGTTTTTCGGTCAGGTTCAGGTTCAGGTGAGGATCTGCACTGTTATAAGGCCTTCCGAGAAGGACTACCGGCCGGCAGTTTTCAGGAATATTGTTCATGACTGTCCTGCCATAATCAACCAGTTTCTTTTCGAATGTATTCTGTGCAAGATCAGCTTTATAGACCGCACCTTTTATCTTATCATTATCTATACCGAATTTAGTGTTGAAATATTCTGTGATTTCTTTCATCAGTGCTCTTTCAAAGAACCTGAAATGAAGAGTCGGGATCAGGAGCTTTGACTCATCAATTTTTCCTCTCAGGGCTGCCTTAACCATAAACGGATAAGTCTGTATCCATGGGCAATTGCAGTTGAAAGTCTTATTTCCAGGTTTTTCCTTGCCATTTACGATAAAAGGAATAAAAATAAAGTCGACGCCTCGTTTAACGAGGTCGATAACATGACCATGCATGAGCTCAACAGGAAGACAGGTCTCTGTCGTCATTGTTTCAATGGATTCAGTGACAAGTGATTTGTCTGATTCCCTTGAAACCACAACAGTAAATCCCAGATCTTCAAAGAAAGTTCTCCAGAAAGGGAACTGCTGGTAATATACCATTAGAGCTCTTGGGATCCCTATGGTTATTTTTCCTTTCGACTCTGTCTCAATATATCCCTCTCTCAGAAACTCCAGCCTTTTCTCAAAAAGGTTGGGAATATTATTATTTATTTTCTTTCTGTCGTCAGTTTCATATTTTTCGCATCTTCCACCATAGAAAAGAGATTTTTTCACTCCTTCTATCTTCACCCTTCTTATTTCGCAATGATTGGTACATTCCTGGCAAACAAATCTGCTGATCTGGTATGCCACATTTCTGACCCCGAAACCCTTGAACCTTGTTTTCTGACCATCCTTCATTGACCTTTGAGCAAGTATCGCTGCACCAATTGCGCCTGTTACATCGAAATGAGGTGGGATAATTATCTTTTTGCCGGTCACCTGTTCAAATGCAGCGACAACGGCTTTATTGTTGGTTACACCACCCTGGAAAAAGATTTTCTGTCCGACTTTTCTGTCCACAACAACTTTTTGAAGGTAGTTTGAAACAATAGAGTATGCAAGGCCGCCAACAAGGTTATCGTTCCTTGCACCTTTCTGCATGAAGGAATTAAGATCTGATTCCATGAATACAGTGCATCTGTCACCAAGTTTAAGCGGACAATCTGAACCCAGAGCCATTGATCCAAATTCATCAACAATGTTAATATTAAGCTTTTCTGCCTGTTCTTCAAGAAACGAACCGGTGCCCGCAGCACAAACTTTATTCATCTCAAAATCAACAACAACACCGTTCTCAATACTGATATATTTACTATCCTGACCACCGATTTCGAATATTGTATCTACTGTGGGGTCATAATCTATTGCAGCAGTGGCTTGGGCTGTAATTTCGTTCTGGATCGTATCAGCTCCGATAAAATCACCTGTAAGGTACCTTCCTGAACCTGTAGTTCCGGCTCCGATTACCTCGACAAACTCACCAACCTCTTCGTAAATCTCGCTCATACCTTTCTGAATAGCATCAAGGGGTTTTCCTGCGGTAGGAAGATACCTTCTGGCAACTACCCTGTGCTTTGCATCTATCAGTACTACGTTTGTGCTGAGTGAGCCTACATCTATTCCGAGATAAACTTTTGTTCTTTCCCCGTTTCTGGGGATATTAAATATTTCCTTATTGTAGATTGCTCCGGATTCAATAAGCTTTGGAAGACTGTTAAAAGCAGTGGAGTCGGCATTAAGATATTCATTAAGTTTCTCCAGTCCTTTAAATTGGTTCATACCGGGGTTGCTGGATCTGGCATACATCACTGCTCCAATGGCGCCCATGGATGCATAATATTCAGGTATCACAAGCTCATTCTCAGAGAGATCCAGGACTTCTCTGAAGGCTCTTATCATTCCTATATTGGCAGCTACTCCTCCTGAGAAGACCACAGGTTTTTTTATCTCCTTGCTTCTGGCAACATTGCTTCTGAAATTTCTTGCCAGAGCATAGCACAGACCTGCAACAATATCATGCAGAGGTGTTGCGATCTGCTGATGATGGATCATATCACTTTTGGCAAAAACACTACAACGTCCGGCAATGCGAGGTGGATCAACCGATTTTAAGGCCATCTGGCCGAATTCTGTCTCAATAGGTACACCGATCCTTCTTGCCTGCTGGTCAAGAAATGATCCTGTTCCTGCAGCACAGATACTGTTCATTTCAAAGTCAACCAGACGTGACTGTCCGTTGGAATGATCTTTTTCAAGTATTATAAGCTTTGAATCTTCCCCGCCAATCTCTATTACTGTTTTGGCATCGGGGAAGAGGTGCCCTGTTGAAGTTGCCTGTGCAATGATCTCATTTACAAACACACCTCCGATGAGCTCATTTGCAAGTTTCCCTCCGGTACCTGTCAATGCGATCCCTTTGATTGATTCACCGCCGTATCTGTCAAGAATCATGATAACCTTCTCTCTCAATACATTGAAAGGTCTTCCATGTATATAGTCATAGTAATTCTCGATAACATGGTTTTTTTCGTCCATCAGAACTGTATTCAGTGAAACGGAACCAATGTCAAATCCAACAAAAAATCCGTGGGCTAATGATTCTGATGATGTTTTTGAAGCCATATGCAGTAAAGTTTTAGAGAAATATGGCAGGATAGATCCTTACCAAAACAATATCGCTTACTTCAAATATAGTTTTTTATGAATCAAGAATCAAAAT
>JAHEYW010000171.1 GCA_023251395.1 Bacteroidales bacterium | reverse complement strand
AAAGTACTTAACTGGAATGAAAAGATTGATCCAAAAGAAGAAAATACAAAAGCAGTTATTGAGGAAATGTTCTATCCACCTGAAGAAAGATTTAACGGACAGAAAGAGGTTGATTCAAGAAAACTAAATTATTCTTATTACTGGGTTGATTATCAGCAGGCATCAAGAGCAACTTATAAATATGATTATAAAGCCGGAACCGGAAAATATGAAGGTACCGTAACAAATCTGGATGGTGTTAAAACAGCTGTTACCAACCGTGGAAATTTCATTATGCATGATATTGTTAATGTTTATCCTGATACATTATGCTGGATAAGAGATTTCACATATTCTTTCAATGATCCGCAGGCTTCACTTTATTTCTGGCATCCCTCCTATGATGACTATCCTGTTGTCGGGGTATCATGGGTTCAGGCAAGGGCATTCAGCATATGGAGAACCGATTACATGAACAGCAGCCTGAGACATCATGGTATTCCGGATGTTCAGGCATACAAACTGCCAACCGAAACAGAATGGGAATATGCATCAAGAGGTGGTCTAGATCTTTCTCCCTATCCATGGGGCGGTCCTTACACAAGAAACTTCAAAGGTTGTTTCCTTGCAAACTTTAAACCACTTCGTGGAAACTATATCGATGACGGCACAGTATATGCTGCAAAAGTAGGCTCTTATGAACCTAACGAATATGGTCTTTATGACATGGCGGGTAATGTTGCAGAGTGGACATCCTGTGCATATGCCGAATCTTCATATATTTTCACTCATGATCTTAATCCTAATTACGAATATAATGCTAAACCAGGTGATCCTGCCAGATTGAAACGAAAAGTCATAAGGGGTGGATCCTGGAAAGATATTGCATATTTCCTTCAGTGCGGAACAAGGGATTACGAATATCAGGATTCGACAAAACCTTATGTTGGTTTCAGAAATGTAAGAGCTTATATCGGAGTAAATTAATAAAATAACCCTAAAATAATCAGGTATATGAACCTAGCAGAATTAGTCTCAAGTAGTGGCTGGAAGAATTTTATTGCTAAACTTTACGGTTTGGGTGCTTCCGTTGTTATTATTGGTGCACTTTTTAAAATCCAGCACTGGCCTGGAGCGACAGAAATGCTCACAATCGGTCTTTGCACCGAGGCTGTTATATTCTTCTTTTCAGCATTTGAACCGCTTCATGAAGAAGTTGACTGGACTCTGGTCTATCCTGAACTTGCAGGTATCCCACCTGAAGGAGGTGAACTTCCTTCCCATGGTCACAAAGAGGGCCATCATGTTGGTGGAGGTGGTACAACTGTAATAGGTGGCGGTGGAGCCGGTTCTGCAGCTCTTGCCAAGTTCGATGAAATGCTTGAAAAAGCCGAGATAACACCGGATCTTTTCCAGAAGCTTGGTGTTGGAATGAAGAAACTTGGAGATGCTACTGCAAAGATGAATGAAATGGGTGATGTTTCTGCTGCTTCAACAAAATACCTAAATACAATTAAAGGAGCGGATGAATCACTTGGTAAACTTTCTGATTCATATCAGTCAACTGCGAAAATAATAAACGAGACAGGTTCTAACTATAAAAATATTGCTGATTCACTTTCAGTTATCGAGGTTGGAGGTAAATCATACCAGCAGCAACTCGAAGTACTTAATAAAAACCTTTCTGCTCTGAATGCTGCTTATGAATTACAGATAAAAGGTACTAATAGTAATGTAAAAGAATCTGAGACTCTGTATAAAGACATCCAGGGACTTATTAAAGATCTTACTGACTCTGCAGGAGATACTAAAAAGTATCGTGAACAAATCTCCAAACTCAATGATAACCTGACAGCCCTGAACAGCGTCTATGGAAATATGCTGGCTGCCATGAATGTTAAATAACGTGATATCATTTTTTTAAACTAAACTGACTGAAAAATGGCTCACGAGAAGCTATCACCACGGCAAAAGATGATCGGGATGATGTACCTGGTCCTCACGGCCATGCTCGCTCTTAACGTTTCAAAAGAGGCAGTAAAAGCTTTCATGAAAGTTGAAGAAGGTCTTAATAAAACCGTTAAGAATTACGAAGCAAAAAACAAAGAGATTTATGACCTTTTTGAAGCAAAATATGCTGAAAACCCTGTAAGAGGGGGTCCAGCAAGGGCTAAAGCATTTAAGGTCAAAGAAAGAGCTGATGAACTTTTTAATTACATCCAGAATCTTAAAAAGGAGATCATAATTGCAGGTGAAGGCGACAAAGCCCCTTCTATTGAAGGTTCTGAGATTGATATATTCAAAGTTGTAAAATACGATGACTCAAACACACCTTCACAGGTGCTCATCGGTGCCAATGATGACGGAAAAGCATTTGCCCTCAGGGCTGCAATAAATGATTTCCGTGATACACTGGTAGCAATAGTAGGAGGAAAAAATCCTGCAATTGAAGCCGCACTGCGTTCATCACTTAGCACTGCAGATGGTAAGAAAGAAGGGACAACGGGAACTCCGGAAGCATGGCCGAACAACCAGTTCCAGACATTACCTGTTGTAGCTGTCATAGCTATGCTTTCGAAAATACAGGTGGATGTCAGAAATGCAGAGACTGATGTTATCACATTCCTTTATAATGAAATAGATAAAAGATCATTTAAATTTAACAGACTTGTTCCAACTGTTGTACCGGTAACTTCCACATATGTTATGGCAGGAAGTGAATATGAAGCACAGGTATTCTTTGCTGCTGTTGATACCACCCAGAAACCGGTAGTAACCGTTGGTGATGTTGCAACCACCGGCGTTAATCCGGATGGGACACTAAAATATGAAATGATAGGTAATAATTACCAGACCCTTGATTATGATGATGCCGGCAGAGGTATTTACAAGATACGTCCAACTGGAATGGGTCAGCATAAATGGGGTGGTCTGATTACCATGAAAGCTCCTGACGGAACACTAATCGCCAAACCATTTACTGCAAACTATGAAGTTGGTGCCCAGAATGTTGTAATCTCACTGACCGCAATGAACGTTCTCTACCGCGGTATTGGTAACCCTATCGATATTTCTGTCCCCGGTGTTGGTCAGGATAAAATAAGACCTACAATGACAAACGGAAACCTGACTAAAGGACAGATAAAGAATAACACTACTGGCGAGATGTTTCCCGGAACTTTTGTTGCAGAGCCTGCATCAACAGCAACCAGCGTGCAGATAAACGTTATTGCTGAGATAAACGGGAAACAAGTTGCATTCAAACCAATGAATTACCGTGTTAAGGACATCCCGCTGCCTCAGTCAAAATTTGCCAATGTTACCATCCAGGGAACTGCTTCACTTGCAGATATCAAAGCACAACCTGGTGTATTTGCAGAATTAAAGGATTTTGATTTCGACCTAAGATACACTGTTACGAAGTTTACTGTTTCAATCTTTAAACAGGGTCTTTACTTTAATAAAGAAAGTAATAGTAATAAAACTACTGACGAACAAAGAGCTTTGTTAGCACAGCTGACCCGTGGTTCGAAACTGACTGTTGAAAACATATGGGCAAAAGGTCCGGATAACAAGGAAAGACAAATTCCCGGAATTATAATAACGGTTAATTAGATATAAGATCGATATGAATAAAAAGGTTTTATTGGCTATAGTTGCATCCTTCGTTTTTGGATTGCTTACTGCACAGACATTTAAGGATATTTACCAGAAATCATTGCCTGAGAACCATAAGATAGACCTGGCTTCCCTCAGAGAAGCAGATGTTATCTGGTCTAAAAGATATGTCAGGGTGATAGATCTGCGCGAGAAAGCCAATCATGCCCTCTATTATCCTGTTTCAACGCTCGCTGATGGCAGAAGGAGCTTTGTGACCATAATTATGGACGAAATAAAATCTGGCAAACTTAATGTCTATGATCCGCTCAAAGCCTTCAACGCAGATTCAGTTGTTGCTCCCACAACCTACGCCGATATTGAAAAAAGTATGGGCGGCGGTATGGTAAAAAAACAAGTCCAGGATCTGAATGGAGGTCCTCCAAGAGACACCTCATATGCTGAGACTATGAAAAAAGACAATGTTAAACAACTTCGCCTTTATGAAGAGTGGTTTTTTGATAAGAAGCATTCTAAGCTTGATGTAAGGATCCTTGGAATATGTCCGATCTATTTTGATGTGGATGCAACCGGAAACCTCAAACCAAAGCCATTATTCTGGTTAAGATATGATGATGTCAGAGAAGCTCTTTCAAAATATGAAGTCTTCAATTCAAGTAATGATGCACAGAGGATTTCTTTTGATGATGTGTTTGTTCAGAGAAGATTTTCGAGCTACGTAATTGCTGAGTCTAACGTTTATAACGACAGGTATATAAGTGAGTATCTTGTCGGAAAAGAGGGAATGTATGAAGCAGAGAGGATCAAAAATGAATTATTCAAGTTCGAACATGATCTATGGGAATATTAGGATACATAATATAATAAAAGAGGGTGTCTCAAAAAGGCACCCTCTTTTTATTACCACCTAAATGCCTGCCTGCCGGCAGACAGGGGGGACTTAATACATTGCTATATACTTAAATAATAGTGTTTTACACCTCCCCTTCAGGGGAGGCAGGGAGGGGCAATCATAAGGGATAGACAGATCAAAAGTCTTTTGAGACTATTCTCTGTATTTATTGTATCTACTGCCTAGAGGAATTTCTCGTGTGTCTTCTTCCTAACAGCATCCAGATAGTGCTTTATATTCTGTTCATCGTCCTTCTTAACAATAAGAAGAACATCATCTGTATTCACAATGATAAAATCTTTCAGACCTTGAAGTATTGCTACTTTATCCGGTGCAATATTGATAATGTTCCCGTGGTTTTCGTAAGAAAATACTACCCCTCTGACTACGGCATTCCCGTTTTTGTCTATTGAGGTATGCTCTGACAGAGAGCTCCAGGTTCCAAGATCTGACCAGCCAAGGTCGGTGCACATTACATATACATTATCGGCTTTTTCCATAATGCCGTAATCGATAGATATACTACCACAAGTAGCATAAGTCTGTGCAATGAAATTCTCCTCTTTCTCAGTACCAAGCAGATCTTTTCCATCATCAAAAGCAGAGTAAAGATCCGGGAGATGTTTTTCAAGTGCGTTGATAATTGAGCGTGCATTCCAGATAAAAATACCAGAGTTCCAGTAGAAGTCGCCGCTTTCAATAAAAACCCTTGCCAGTTCAATATCTGGTTTTTCAGTAAATGTTTTAACCTTCAGAAGTTTTTCGTAACCCTCAACTTTTTTCTTCTCATTAGCCTGAATATAACCATAACCCGTTTCAGGTCTGTTTGGTTTTATCCCAAGTGTCAGTAGTGCATTGTTTTTCTCAGCAAAGTCATAAGCTTTTGACATCACTTCCCCGAAGACAGATTCCTTAAGAATCAGATGATCAGATGGAGTAACGGCAATAACAGCTTCCGGATTATCTTTAAGTATCCTGAATGTCCCATATGCAATACATGGAGCTGTATTTCGTCTGAAAGGTTCCGCAAGTACTCTTTCGGGATCGATTCCGAGCTGCTCAACTGCCATCTCTTTGTGTTCTGAGTTTGTGACTACAAAAATATGTTCTTCCGGGCAAAAGGTTTTAAATCTTCGGAAGGTCTGCTGGATAAGTGTTTCTCCTGTGTCGAGGATATCCATAAACTGTTTTGGTCTTTCCCGGCGGCTCAATGGCCAGAACCTGCTGCCAACACCTCCAGCCATTATTAAGACATATCTGTTATCCATATGATTGAGTTAAGCTGAACAAAATTTATGCAAATATATAATTAATTAGCCATATGGTTTTAAAATGGCAGGTGCAGCAATTACCGTAAATATTTGTAATTTTGACCACAGTTTAGTTTTATCCCATGATAAAATTTTTAAGCCAGCTTGGCAAATACTTCCTCCTTTTACAAAAGGTTTTTTCGAGGCCCGAAAAGGTATCTGTGTACTATAAACAAACTATGAGGGAGTTTATATTCCTTGGCCTTAATTCTATTGGGATAATTGCTATTATTTCTTTTTTCATGGGCGCTGTAATAACTCTTCAGACAGCATATAATACGGAGAACCCTATTTATCCCAAATATCTGATCGGCCTGGGCTGCCGCGATTCAATCATTCTCGAATTCTCATCCACAGTTTCTGCATTGATACTTGCTGGCAAGGTGGGATCAAATATTGCTTCCGAGATAGGAACAATGAGAGTTACTGAACAGATTGATGCTCTGGAAATTATGGGCGTAAATTCAGCTTCATACCTTATTCTCCCAAAGCTTGTTGCCACACTTATATTTAATCCATTCCTCACTTTAATGTCAATTATAATCGGGATTTTCGGTGGATGGACTGCAGGTACTTTTCTTGGTGTGATCACATCCGAGGATTTTATTTATGGTATTCAGTACGCTTTTATTCCGTTTTATATCACCTATTCCCTGATTAAGATGGTCTTCTTCGCATTCATAATTACCAGTGTTTCAGCATTCCAGGGATATTATGTTGACGGGGGATCTCTTGAGGTCGGACGTGCCAGTACTAAAGCTGTTGTTTTCAGCAGTGTACTTATCCTTCTTTTTAACGTTATTCTTACACAGCTTCTTCTTTCATGATAAGAATAAATAATCTGTCAAAATCTTTCAGCGGACACCAGGTTCTGAAGGATATTTCTGTGGTATTTGAACCAGGAATAACAAATCTTATTATAGGTCAGAGCGGATCGGGTAAAACTGTTCTTCTCAAGTCTATTGTGGGCCTGCATGATGTTGACGAAGGCGAAATATGGTATGGGGATGTATTGTTCAACAAACTGAATTTTATTGATAAAAAGGAAATCCGGAAGGAAATCGGTATGCTCTTCCAGGGAAGTGCCCTCTTTGATTCACTTACCGTTGAACAGAATGTGAGGTTTCCTCTTGATATGTTTACGGACCATGGTCTTGAGGAAAAGACCGAACGGGTTAATTTCTGCCTGAACAGGGTCAATATAAAAAATTCAAATCTCCTCTACCCTGCTGAACTCTCAGGTGGTATGAGGAAACGTGTCGCAATTGCAAGAGCGATTTCATTAAATCCAAAATATCTTTTCTGTGATGAGCCAAACTCAGGGTTGGATCCTCTGACGGCAATCGTAATTGATGCACTGATCAAGGAACTCACCGAGGAATATAATATGACCACCATTATCAATACTCATGATATGAACTCTGTGATGGAGATAGGTGAAAAGATCCTTTTTATAAGTGATGGATTGAAATGCTGGGAAGGCAATAAGAATGAAATTCTGAATTCCGACTGTGAAAAGCTTAATGATTTTGTATTTGCCAATTCCTTTGCCAAAAAACTCAGGGATTCAATACAGGCCTGATTATTTTTTAATCTCCTCGTAATCTATGTATTCGCCAATCCCTTTAGGAACACCTTTCTTCCCTTTATCCTTTTTAACCTGATCGGGTTGTTTTTTCTCAGTATTCCTGTCACCGGCATATAAAACAAATGTTCTTGCGATCAGTATAATAATTACGAGAATAAGTATTAGTCTAACCATTCTTTATCTCTGAAAATTACTTTTTCTCAATAAGCATTGGCTTATCTGTTTTCTTTTTGACATTATTCCCGAATGCAAGGTTCACACCAAACCTGGTATTGAATGTATTCCATGTTGCAGGTACAAGGAATGAATTATTATCTGAGGTTATCTTATTGAAGGTTACCGGGATTCTGTCTGCTATAAAGTAGAACTGGAAGACCCCCAGCCTGAAAGCAAGTCCTGCTCCTAGATTATCGAACCGGCCGTTTTCTGCAGTGTAGCAAATACTTGTGGATAA
>JAHEYW010000170.1 GCA_023251395.1 Bacteroidales bacterium | reverse complement strand
AAATTTTACCATAAAGACCTTTTTCTCCCGATTTTAATCTGCATTACCATAATTTTCTCTACCCGATTTCTTGCCAGGCTTTTTGACTATATTTGTATTTAAATAGCTAATAATACCAGTTGATTTCTATGGAGAATTTTATTGTTTCAGCTCGTAAATACCGTCCTAATACCTTTGAAATGGTTGTTGGGCAAGACTCAATAACCAATACGCTGAAAAATGCAATAATGAATAATCACCTCGCTCAGTCATATCTGTTTTGCGGACCCCGGGGTGTAGGAAAAACAACATGCGCAAGAATCTTTGCTAAAACAATTAATTGTAGTAACCTCTCAGAAAATGGTGAAGCCTGTGATAAATGCGAATCATGCATTTCTTTCAACACTCTCAGATCATTCAATATACATGAGCTCGATGCAGCATCAAATAATAAGGTAGATGATATAAGAAGTCTGACCGACCAGGTCCGGATACCTCCACAGATTGGAAAATACAGTATATATATTATAGATGAGGTTCATATGCTGTCTTCATCTGCATTTAATGCATTCTTGAAAACGCTCGAGGAGCCACCTGCACATGCAATATTCATTCTCGCAACAACAGAAAAACATAAGATCATACCTACTATCCTGTCGAGATGCCAGATTTTTGATTTTAAGAGGATAAGGGTGGAGGAAATTGTCAGGCGACTGATGTTTGTGGCTAAAAATGAAAATGTAACGACAGAAGAAGAGGCGCTGCATGTAATTGCACTTAAAGCTGATGGAGCGCTGAGGGATGCGCTTTCCATATTTGACCAGATTGTGAGTTTCTCGGGCAGAAAGATTATATATAAGGATGTAATTGAAAACCTGAATGTTCTTGATTATGAATATTATTTTGATGTGGTTGAAAGAGCCCTGGAAGGAGACATCTCAAAGGTATTGATTATCTTCAATGAAGTTCTTGAAAAGGGTTTCGACGGTCATAACTTTGTTGCAGGATTGAACAGCCACCTGCGCGATATCCTTGTAAGCAAGGATGAGGTCACACTGAAGTTGCTCGAGGCGACACCACTTATTAAGCAAAGATATCTGACGCAGGCTAAAAAGAGTCCGGTTGACTTTTTATACAATGCTCTCGATCATGGAAGCGTATGCGATCTGGCCTATAAGAACAGTAAAAACCAGAGGCTTCATGTAGAATTATTCCTCATTAAGCTCTGTCTTATAATCAGTGAAAACAATACTGATTCTGAAAAAAAAAAGGATGAGCCACATCAGCTAAAAAATCAGGAAAGAGAAATAAAAACTCCAAAACATTATGATTCAGAAAGATTGACACCTGAAAGCAATGAGACAGGGAAGAGTCATTATCAGCTTATCCCTGAAAGACCAGAACACAAAAAGGAAAAAGAATCTAAGACCATATCAATAAAAGGTATAGTATCTGAAGGATCGGAGGATTATAAAGTTAGTGAACAAAACCCTGAAGATAAAGCTGAATCTTCCGGAACAGAAGTACATGAAAATCTTAACCCGGAAGGCTTTGCTTCCTCCTGGAAAGATTTCGTGGATGATGTAAGCTCTGACGGAACTAGAATTGCAAGTATGTTTAAAACAATAAAACCAGAATACTGTGAAGAGAACAAAATATTATTACATCTGAGCAATGCTGCACAACGCGATATGTTTGATCTGAATTACAAACAGCGGCTCATGTCATACCTCTCTGTGAGGTTCAGGACAATGGATATGATAATAGAGACCATTGTTGATCTTTCGGAAGAAAACGGGATAATTTATTCTGATGAGCAGAAATATAGTTTTCTTTCTTCAAAGTACCCTATAATAAAGGATATGAAGAAAGCCTTTAATCTGGATATAGAATAGAACAAAATAACTATAATCGTGGATATTCCTTGGTCACTTGCAATAATAACCGCTGACAGTAGTCTTCTTAACAAACTGAAATCGCTGATCAGGAAATCATTGCCCTCAGTAACTATCACCTATTTTGATTCAGAGAATGCTTTCTTTACAGCTAACCAGGAGGAAAAATCAGATGTTGTGCTTTCCGATCAGAGGCATCTGCTGTCAGGATGGAAGCCATTTCTTGAAGAGATAAATGACCATGACAATGATACCTTCATCGTATTTCTTGTGGATGAATGCAGTGGAGGTAAAATTGTGGAAATGATGAAGGAAGGTGCTTATGATATTCTTACCCCGGTTACGTTGAACAGGATACTTACTGTTCTGCAAAGGATTCCGGGTGAGAAAGAAGAGCGTGACAGACTGAGGTTTCTTGCAAATGAGAAAACCTTTGGTGATCACATAGCCAATAACTCAAGGTCGATGTTAAGCATAATAAACAAGGAATATGTTTATGAGAAAGTAAATGCTACTTTTTGTACTGCACACACAATAAATACAGAAGGTATTGTTGGTAAATCCTTGTACGAAATATGGGGCAGGGAAACATTTGAATCAAAAATTAAACAGAATATCGATCTGTGCTTTCAGGGAAACATTGTCCGTTATGAGGCAAACTTCAATACTCCACTTTTTGGTAACCGCTTCTTTGAGGTGGTTTTCAGACCAATAAGAAAAGGGGATGGTCCGGTTACCCACCTCCTGGCTGAGACTTTTGACATAACTGAACTTAAGCATTCACAAAAAATTGTGAATGACATGGAAGAAGAGTTCAAACGACTTGAAACAAACCTTCCCATAGGTTTTCTTAGGTGTGACACCAATGGTATTATAATCCATGCAAACAGGGCATTCCTTAAGATAATGGAATGTGAGGAGGAAGCACTCATTGCGGGTCTGGGGATCCAGGAATTTTATGTTGAAAAAGGGCTATTCGAAATACATCGTTCACAGCTTCTCTTCTCTGCCGTAAAGACTTTCGGCCGTGTTGCACTCTATACCTGTATTGGTAATGAGATAGCATGCAGGGTAAGCGCTTTTATAGTGTCTGATGAATCAGGAAATCCCTCATTCATTGATTTTGCCTTTGAGGATTCTTCAAGGGAACTTATGCTTGAGAATCGTTTACTGCAGGCACAAAAACTGGAAACGATCGGGGCACTGGCAGGTGGACTTGCTCATGATTTCAATAATGTAATGGCAACTATTTTCGGCTACTCAGAATTATTGATGGAGGAACTTCCACCATCATCTCCGCTGCTTGAAAGTGTAACAAGAATTCAGTCGGCAGTCGAAAAAGCAAAATCAATAACCGACCAGATACTCACATTCAGCCGTCAGGTCGATCAGGAAAAGATTCCCGTAAGTATTGACACTATACTTAACGAAACTATTGGTTTTGTGAGGTCGGGTCTAAAAGAGAATATTACAATCGATTCAGAGATTTTAAATCCCGGGCTTTTGATTAACGCGGATCCGACCCAGCTTTTCAGAGTTTTTCTGAATCTCTTTTCAAATGCTGTCCAGGCAATAGGAGATAATACAGGAGCCATATCTGTTAAATTGTTTGTAGTCAATGCGAGTATTGCCCGTTATGATCTTAACAAGGATATTGTTGCTGACGAATATATTGTAGTATCCATTGAAGATACCGGAGAAGGAATGGAAGAGTCGGTAATGGAAAGGATCTTCGAACCCTATTATACAACACGGGAAACCGGTAAAGGTACAGGATTGGGTCTTTCAGTTGTCCATGGTATCATTGCTGAACTTGACGGGGCAATACTGGTAACCAGTAATAAGAATGTCGGGTCAAAGTTCACTGTCTATCTGCCTGTTTTATCAGGTATGGATCTGAATACCGGAAATATTGGGAAGGGCAGAAAACTGCTTTTCATAACCGGTAACAGATATGAATCAAAGATACTTTCGCTTGCCCTGGAAAACAGCGGTTACAAAATCATTTATGTATCAGATCTCAATGGATTCATCAAAACCCTGTCGAACAATGATGATCATCCAGACCTTGTTATTTACATGGAAGATTCTGAGGAAATAAGCCATGCTGATCTGATTAATATCTACTCGGCAATAAAGATCGAAATACCAATTATCCTGATTAGTGACAGAAATCAATTGCAGGCAGCGGAAAAAATAATAAATTTGGGATATGTGAAACAGCGGTTGACTAAACCGGTTTCTTTGAAAGAAATACATAACGCTATTCAATTATCATTAACCTGAACTAAAAATGGCCTGTATATTGCTGGTTGAAGATGATCATGATCTCAGGGAAATGTTAAGAACATCTCTGGTCAAGAGAAAATATATTGTGTCAGAAGCATCCAATGGAAAAGAAGCATTGCTAAGGTTCAAACCATCTATGACTGATCTGGTAATAACAGACCTCATTATGCCTGATGAAGATGGACTTAAGGTAATTATGAAAATAAAGGAGATAAAGCCAGGGATTAAAATTATTGCTATATCTGGTGGCGGCAAGGCCGGACCAGGTAACTACCTCGATCTTGCAAAGATTTTAGGTGCAGATGAGATATTCTCTAAACCTTTTTCGATTAATGACCTGATGAGGAAGATAGAAGTTATGCTAAGTCCGGAATGATAGAACTAAAATTGTTTAATGTAATACTTAAAGACTATGTTGCACAAAAAAGTAGAAGAAATCTGTAACAGACAGGTTGAAAGGGAAGGTTACTCATCTGCTCTATATCTGTCAATGGCTTCGTGGGCAGAAAATAATGGCTTGCCCGGAGTGGCTTCATGGCTGTATGTTCAATCGGATGAAGAAAGATTACATATGCTCAAATTCATTAAGTATATTAATGAAAGAGGAGGAAAGGCACTTATTTTGGCCTTAAAAAAGCCACCTGCTGAATTTAAAAGTGCCGAAGAAGTCTTCCTTCAGGTCCTTAAACACGAAGAATTTGTGACAGCCAGTATAAATGAGATAGTTCAGCTAACACTTGAGCTCAAGGATTTTACAACACACAACTTCCTTCAGTGGTTCGTAAATGAACAAATACAGGAAGAAGCTTCCGCTCGTATGATATTAGATAAACTAAAGCTGGTTGGCAAAAACAACATGTATATTTTTGACAGGGATATTCTGAGCCTCAGAGCTGCTGAAGCAGCACCTAATCAACCAGCCTGATTTACCCAACTGATAGCAATACGGAAGATTTATTGAATATTAACCCCGCAAATTATGGCGGGGTTTTTGTTCTTTATGAGTGATTAGATAATTTATTTTGAATAAATAATCTATTTTTGCGTGATATTTTAAAAATGTAAAATACTTCAAAATGAGCGTTATAAATAAGGTACTTGGGCTCTTCCTTGGCAATAAATCTGAGAGAGATATGAAAGATATAGATCCTTATGTATTAAAAGTACATGGGGAATATGCCAAAATGAAGAACCTGACACATGATGAACTCAGGGACAAAACGGCAGAATTACGAAAAAATATTGCTGGAAAAATTGCTGCAGATCAGGAGGAAATTGCAAGTCTCAGGGAAAGCGCTGAAAAAGAAGAAGATGTTTATCTCAAAGAAGATATCTATAATAAAATAGATAAACTTGAAAAGCAGATCGAGGAGAAGCTTGAAGGCATTCTTGATGAATACCTTCCGGAAGCATTTGCAATTGTAAAAGAGACTGCAAGAAGGTTTAAGGAAAACAATGAGCTCGAAGTAACCGCACGACAATATGACAGGGACCTTGCTGCCACCAGACCTTCAATATCTATTAAAAATGATAAGGCATACTGGTCCAATAAGTGGATTGCAGGTGGCAATGAGATAACCTGGGATATGCTCCACTATGATGTTCAGCTCTTTGGTGGAGTTGCCCTTCACAAAGGGAAAATTGCTGAAATGGCTACAGGTGAAGGTAAACCGTCGTCGCTACGCTACCTGTTTTCCTCAATGCGCTTGCCGGAAGAGGTGTTCATATAGTTACGGTTAACGATTATCTGTCAAAACGTGACTCTGAATGGATGGGCCCAATATATGAATTCCATGGACTTACTGTTGATTGTATTGACAAGCATCAACCTAATTCTGTGGAGCGACGAAATGCATATAATGCAGATATAACCTTCGGAACCAATAATGAGTTCGGGTTTGATTATCTGAGAGACAATATGGCAATAAACCCCGAAGATCTTGTTCAGAGGAAACATCATTATGCGATTGTCGATGAAGTTGACTCTGTCCTTATTGACGATGCACGTACTCCTTTAATTATATCAGGCCCAACAGCCCAGGGAGATAATCAGCAGTTTGATGAACTTAAACCAAAGGTTGAAAAACTGGTAAGTGCACAAAAAAAGCTTGTTACCCAAATACTAGCTGATTCTAAAAGGCTTATTTCTGATGGCAAATCAGAAGAGGGTGGTCTGCTCTTGTTACGGGCATACAAAGGTCTTCCTAAAAATAGCGCTCTGATAAAATACCTCAGTGAAGAAGGTAATAAAACTCTTCTTCTCAAGACCGAGAATTTCTATATGCAGAATAACAGCAAAGAAATGCCAAAGGTTACTGAGGAACTCTTTTTTGTGATTGATGAAAAGGCAAACTCTATTGAGCTGACAGAAAAGGGTATTGATCTCATTTCAACATCAGTAGAAGATGCCAGTTTCTTTATTCTGCCTGATGTTGGTTCAAAAATTGCTGAACTGGAGAAATCAGGCGTTGGCGACAGGGAAAAACTCAGAGCCAAAGATGAACTTCTTCAGGACTATTCAGTCAAATCAGAAAGGGTTCACACCATGACCCAGTTGCTAAAAGCTTATACGCTTTTTGAAAGGGATGATGAATACGTGGTGATGGATAACAAAGTGAAGATTGTTGACGAACAGACGGGTAGAATACTTGAGGGAAGACGTTACTCAGACGGTCTCCATCAGGCAATTGAGGCAAAAGAGAACGTCAAGGTTGAAGCGGCTACACAAACATACGCAACTATTACTCTTCAGAACTATTTCAGGATGTATCATAAACTGGCGGGTATGACGGGTACTGCTGAGACTGAAGCCGGTGAACTCTGGAATATTTATAAACTTGATGTTGTTGTTATCCCCACAAATGAAACTTGCATCAGGATAGACAGGGAAGACATAGTCTACAAAACAAAAAGGGAAAAATATAACGCGGTAATTGACGAAATTGCATTAATGAATAAACAGGGACGTCCGGTCCTTGTAGGTACAACTTCTGTTGAGATATCTGAACTGCTGAGCCGAATGCTTAAGATGAAGGGTCTTAAGCATAATGTATTGAATGCTAAATTACATCAGCGTGAAGCAGAGATAGTTGCAGAAGCCGGAAAAACCGGGACGATTACAATTGCAACAAACATGGCAGGTAGGGGTACTGATATTAAACTTACCCCTGAGGTAAAGGCTGCAGGTGGACTGGCAATTATTGGTACTGAGCGACATGAGTCGAGAAGGGTTGACAGGCAGCTGCGAGGCCGCGCCGGAAGACAGGGAGACCCTGGTACATCACAGTTTTTTGTGTCACTTGAAGACGAACTGATGAGACTTTTTGGGTCTGAAAGAATTGCAGGTATTATGGATAAGCTGGGACTTAAAGATGGTGAAATGATCCAGCATTCTATGATCACTAAATCTATTGAAAGAGCGCAGAAAAAGGTTGAGGAAAACAACTTCGGCATCAGGAAAAGGCTTCTAGAATATGATGATGTTATGAATTCTCAGAGGGAAGTGATTTACAAGAAAAGAAAACATGCGCTTCTGGGTGAAAGATTAAGTGTTGATGTTGCAAATATGATGTTCGATGTCACTGAAAATCTTGTTGATACATACCAGAAGGATGGTGATTTTGAAGGATTGAATTAGATCTTATCCGTTCATTTTCAATGGATTCACCTGTTCCTGAGCAGGAATTCAAAAAGGCCT
>JAHEYW010000169.1 GCA_023251395.1 Bacteroidales bacterium | reverse complement strand
ATTAAAATGCCTCCTGACAGCCTGATTTTTAAATATTTTTGCATTTTCCGGGATTTAGGTTAATTATATTTCACTCTATTTTTGATTAAAGAGATATAAAAAGATTTTTATCCAATCTGGTAATCATATCATTTTTTGAATATATTCAATTATTTTTAAAATTGACTAACTTTTTCTGACTACTTGAAAAAACATTATTCAATTATTCTGTTGTCTTTGTTATTTTCCTCAGGAATTCAGCAAAGCATTAATTCAACTACTTTATGTATAGGTACAGATATCCTCCAGGATACATCAAAATCAAAACAGCCTGTTTTAAAGCAGCCTGTTTATTTTACTCAGCGGTTATCAACATCCAGACCAATAATTGACGGAAAACTGGATGACGATTGCTGGAAAACTGGCACATGGGCAGGTGATTTTACGCAGTGGATACCGAATGAAGGGGCCAAACCGACCTGGCCCACAGTATTTAACCTCCAGTATGATGATAAATACCTGTATGTTGCAATAAGAGCCTTTGAAGGAGAACCTGAAAAAATGGTACGTATGGCTTCACCCCGGGACGAATATTCAGGAGACGTGGTTGGGATTTCCTTCGACAGCTATCGCAACTTCAAGACAGGATTTGAATTTAACGTAAGTTCATGGGGCCAGAAAACAGATGATATATTGTTCAATCCAATCAGCTGGGATGTGAACTGGAATGCAGCCTGGAAGGCAAAAACAGGAATTGAGGACTCGGCATGGGTTGTCGAATACGAGATCCCTCTTAGTCAGCTGAGGTACAGCAATCAGAAAGAACAGGTGTGGGGAATGCATTCCTGGAGATGGATTTCACGGCTTTCGGAGGAAAGTGACTGGGAGAAGCAGACTAAGAACGGACCGGGGATGTTGTATAACTTTGGCGAACTGAGAGGAATAAAGGATCTGAAAAAATCACGTAGAATAGAAATCCTGCCTTATGCCCTCGGTGATCTTAAAACAATGAAAGAAGTACCTGGAAACCCTTTCACCACCAACGGCAGAGTCATTGGAGGAAATGCGGGGCTGGATGCTAAAATCGGGGTCACGAGTAATTTTACACTGGACCTGTCTGTTAATCCTGATTTTGGGCAGGTGGAGTCTGATCCATCAGTGATGAACCTTAGCGTTTATGAAACTTTCTACGATGAAAAAAGACCATTTTTTCTGGAAGGTCTTACAATATTCGATTACAAATTTGATAATCAAAGCCTTTTTTATTCCAGACGCATCGGGCATGCTCCATCATTAAACCTGGATCCAAATGACACTACCTTTATAAAATCACCTGATAAATCCACCATCCTTAGCGCTCTCAAATTCAGCGGTACCACTTCAAAGGGACTCTCCGTTGGAGTGATTCAGAGCCTTACTGCAAATGAAAAGGCAGAAATAGCCTATACTGATGGAAAAAGAACGACCAGATCTGTCGAGCCGCTAACAAGCTATACAGTTGCCCGTGTTCAGCAGGGTTATAATTCCGGAAATACATTTTTTGGAGGAATGTTAACCTCCGTGAACAGGTTCATAAACAATAATGAATTCGACTTCCTCTCACGGAATGCATATACAGGAGGTTTTGATTTTCTTCACTACTGGAATGACAAGGAGTATTATGTGGATGCCAGGCTTATTGGAAGTCATGTAAACGGGAGCAGAGAGGCTATTACTGCATTACAGGAATCTTCTGCCCGATATTTTCAGCGTCCTGACGGGGGCTACCTGGGATATGATACATTACGTACGCAGCTAGACGGACACGGCGGTAAAATTAAGATTGGAAAATTGTCAAAGAAACACTGGAAATATTCCACAGGAATTTCATGGCTGTCTCCCGGACTCGAGCTCAATGACCTTGGTTACATGAATTATGCTGACCAGATAAGAAACGACAATTTAATCTCGTACCAGATTACAAATCCTGTTTCTGTTTTTCATAGTTACGATATCGATTTTGAACAGTTCAACTCATGGAACTTTAACGGAACCTTCCTTGGATCTGGTGCCGAAATATCATTCTCTTCGGAATTTATTAATAACTGGTCCTTTTCCACGGATGTCGATTATCGTACAGGGGTAAATGATACACGCTTTCTCAGGGGAGGCCCGACAATGATACTTCCATATATTATTATGCATGATGCAGAGCTGGCAACTGACAGATCTAAAAAAGTTGTCGCTTATTTCTCTTATCAGTTCAGACAGCGGGGGAATAATTCTGCCACAAGTTATACGTTGAACCCTGGAATTACTATCAGGCCATTCCAGGCGCTTAAAATAGGAGTTTCAGCCGACTTATATAATAACAATGATCTGCTTCAATATATCACCACAAAAAATTATTTAAACTCAAAACGTTATATTTTTGGCACACTCGATCAAAGTACAATAGGTCTTACTTTCCGGGCAGATCTCTTTATTACACCAGAATTTTCAATTCAGTATTATGGTAGTCCCTTTATCTCGAGAGGGAGTTATTCGGAATTCAAATACATCTCCAACCCTGATGCGAAGAATTTCAATGACAGATTCAGAAACTACAATCTTACCGAAATCAATAATGGTCGATATGGATTGGATGAAAACGGAGATCTGAACGCAGATTATTTCATAGGCAACCCCGATTTCAATTTTCACCAGTTCCGGTCCAACCTGGTTGCAAAATGGGAGTACCGTCTGGGTTCATTCATTTACCTGATATGGTCAAGTGAAATGACTGGAAATTCAGACCTTTCACATGCTTCTTATGGAGAGTCCATCGACCAGTTGCGGAAGGTATTTGCAAATAATATGTTCCTGGTAAAGGTTAATTACTGGTTCTCACTGTAAGGAAAAATAATAGAGCTTCTTAACCCTTCCCCCGTCCCCTTCCCTTAAGCAATAAGGGAAGGGGTGTAATATACATATTAACAAAGATATATCCTCCCCTTATTTTTTAAGGAGAGGATCAGGGAGGGGTTCAAATGCACAGAATAATTGTTTGCAAAAATCTAATAGTCAGGTTTTTAAGTCCCTCTCCTTCAGGAGAGGGTCCCGATAGCTATCGGGATAGGGTGAGGTCTTCAATCAGGAGAGCGTCCCGACCGCAATCAAAATAGTGTGAGGTTCTTGTCAGACAGCCATCACCATTTCAGATTAATGTTTTTGATGATGAAATTTTCACCCACAATCATCAAAATATTTTCGTTGGACGAAATTCCCATCAGGCTTTCTTCTGAAACAATTGCAAGTTTGTTACAGTGGTTGCATGATGGAAGCTGAAACACTCTTCCTCTGTTGCATGCAAGGTAAAACATATCTTCTGATTCGTTATAGATAATATCATTTGGAGAATCCTCCAGAATATTATTATACCCCTGGTCATCGGTATAAACAAGCGTTCTTTCGGTCCAGACATTTCCCTGGGTTGATAACAATAAAACCGGGGAATCATCATTATGTTTACCAGCGATAGCTATGCGGTTTTCAGTCACAAGAATCTTTGTGAAATAGCTTGTTTTATAATATCCTGCATAGGCCTTATTGAAATCAGTTATTTCCCATTTTATCCCATTAGTTGTATGGATTATTTCACCTTCATCAGTAACACCAAAACATTCTGATTCCCTTGCCGATACTGAGACAATATTTCCTTTTACCGGAAGGCGTGTCCTTTTAAATGCGCTTTTCCCATCTCCTGAAATTATTTCACCATGATCCGTTACTGCAACAATATTCCCTCTGAACAGAACAAGCGAATTAATATTCTCCTTTGTATTGCTCTCGATGCGTCTGAAAATTCCTTTCTCAGAAGAAATAAGAAGGATTCCCCTGTCACCTGCGGCAAGGGTCATTCTATCATTACTGATAATACAGTTGAACTTTTCCCCGGCAAATTTTTCAGATTTTGTCACCTTTCCTGATATGGAAATCCTGTCAATCTTGCCATCAGTTCCAACTGCAATAAACTCATCCTCATATCTGGAAATGGCTTTGTATCCAACATGATTTTTTTGACTGTTGTCCTGGATACTGGTATCACATTTTGCCTGCAATCCCAGAGAAACTAATCCAAGGAGAGTTAAATAAATATGGATCCGGTGCAAACGCATCTTGGTATTAAATATTCTTGGCATAAAACAAAACTTCAGCATTGGTCTGTATGTCATTCCAATGCTGAAGTCTAAAACTTAATTGATTGTTATTTCAAACCAGTATTGGTTATTCTGAAATAATCGAACATAACATTGAAGTCACTTTGATCCTGCTCCTGAGCCGGCATACCGGGCATACCGGGCATACCTGCACCCATACCTGGCATTCTTCCACCTGCCCTTGCCGGATCTCCGTTACATACTATCACGCCGGCTTTTGTATCTCTCAGCATGATTTCAGCCGATCCGACCTTTGTGAAAGTTTTTCCATCCCTTGAGTATGAACCGGTAATTGTACCACCCTTTCTTTCAAGTTTAAGCATCAGTGAAAGATTATTATCTGTAATAGCATCCGGACTTCTAATACCTGCTAATGAGAAATTAATACCATTCTTCTCAACGATAAAGTCGACAACACCGCTTGCTCCGCTACCACCTCCGCGCCCTAATCTCGGGTTAGAACGGTAAACTAATTTCACGAAATTATCTTCATCCTGCATTGCAATTAAGCCGCCCTGCTGGTTAGTCGATGATGGTTTTCTGGAGAAAGTGACTTTCGACAAAATTGTCCAGTCAGTGTTTGCACTCTGCAGCAGTATGTTTTCTGCTGTATTTGTAGCACCAAGGATATCGCCCTTTTGTCCTTTAATCTGGAGAGAACCGGCTGATTTTGACAGGCTCCAGTTGTCTTTATTTTCACGGATCCAGCTCCACTGGCTGCCAAGAGTACTTGCATTGAATTCATCTGTAACAGACCTGATACCGAAATTCACAGAAAACTCTTTCTTATCAACTGTGATATAGTCTGTCAGAGTTATTGAAGCAGATCCGGGAATACTTTTTGCCTGTATTGTTTCAACACCAACTGCAGGATCGGCTGGAGTGACTTCTACTACCGGTGCTTTGGAAGCAGTACCTGCCATTAGGTAGCTGTAACCAGTAATATCCGGACTGAATCCTTTTACAGGTTTGTTGTCCACAGTGATTGAAGCAGGGTTAAGGTAAGGCATAATTTTTACCGGATAACTGCTTGATTCTGTTACATCTCCAATTGTAACTGATGCGGTAATTGTTGCGACTCCAACTCCTTTTGCTGTTACAACACCTTTGTCATCCACGGTTGCTGCTGAAGGATTGCTGCTTGTAAAAGAAACTGCTGCCTTCGAGATATCATAAAAACTATCATCCGACATGGCTGCAGTAACACTTGTTTTAACTGTCGATCCTTTCCTGATTACAACTGTCCCGCATTCAGCAACAACAGTTTTCAGTACCGGGATCAGTGAACCATTCATTGTGGCTGTAACAGAACCCCTGATGTCTTTGGATGAGGCACCAATCTCGAATATGTATTTACCCTGGTCGTATGTAAGTTTATTCTTCGCCATATCCCAGAACCAGAGGTCAGCACAATTGATATCAATCTTAACTGTTCTTGTCATACCTGAAGGTATTGTAACCCTCTGGAATCCTTTTAATCTTTTGATTGGTCTTTGCAGAGAAGCAGGACTGTCGGGTGTTTTCATATAAACCTGAACAATTTCATCACCGTCAACACCTCCTGTATTTTTAACATCCACGCTAACAGTTATTTTATCCTGCGGTGTGATTGTGCTCTTGCTTATTTTGAAATTGGAATATTCAAATGTTGTATATGAAAGTCCATATCCGAATTCATAAGAAACATCTTTGGTGAAATACCAGTAGGTACGTCCGTTTTTGCCATTGCCGCCTCTTAATGTATAGTCTGTTATTTCAGGAAGATCTTTCAGTGATTTGTACCAGGTGGCATTTAGTTTTCCACCAGGATTGACATCGCCAAAAAGTACACTGGCTATTGCATCACCCTGTGCCTGACCATTGTATCCTGTAAATATTATACCAGGGATATTTGGAAGGTTCTTGAATTCTTCAACCTCAACACATCCGAGAGTCTGCATAACAACAATTGTATTAGGATTAGCTGCAGATACTCTTTTGATAAGTTCAATCTGGTTTCCGGGAAGAAGAAGTGTAAGCCTGTCAGCCTCTTCTGTTGCCGTCTTCTCATCAGTTCCAACGAACATTATCACTGCATCAGCTGAAGCAGCTATATCAATTGTTGCCTTATCAATAGGTAAGTCTGTCAGGGCTTTGTAAACAAGGTAGAGAGTCTGTGTTCCGTTTAAGCCAAGCTTATTGACTTTGAGTTTCATCATGCTTCCTGCGCCATAAGCGCCGCCGGCTCTTACTCCCGGACCAACACTGGCATTCAGGGTTCCAAGAAGATTTCCTTCGGGAGAACCAACCCTCGCTTCAATCGAACCACCATCCACAGTGATGTTTACATTTATACCGATAGTATCGACGTTGGTAAGATCAATATTTTCATACGATGTCCATGATCCATCATCGATTGTCCTTACCTGGTTAAGCGTACCCATTCCGAAACCAACAGTGATACCTTTTGATGAGGAAGAATATTTTGTTGCATCAAATTTGGCAACCGTACCATTTGACTTTCTTAGTTCAAATGCCGAAACATAAAACAGATTGCTCTTGTTAGTTGTTGTTGCTCCTGAGCTGAATACAACCTCTGTAGACAAGCCTTTTTCGGCAATGTATTTCTTTATTCCTGCAAGTGGAGAAACCATATTATCGGATGAAGGTCTTCCGGAATAAGGTCCGAGTTCCACCTTGTCTGCCTGCGGACCGATCAGAGCGATCTTCTTAAGTTCGGCAATGTTAAGAGGAAGAGCTTTTTTATTTGTTTTCGAACTGATAATATTCTTAAGAAGTACAGGTGTCTTGGTTGCAATTTCTTTAGCAAGGGCCTTATTGGCTGGCGAACCGATCACATTTGGCTGTGCCAGGGCATAAGGTACCTTCGATGCCGGATCAAATTCACCCAGCCTCATCCTGATAGTAAAAATATTGAGGAGTGCTTTGTCAATATCAGCCATTGTGAGAATACCTCTGTTCAGAGCGTCAATTGCTTTGGTTTGATATACAGAACCGCAATCAATGTCAACTCCAGCTTTTAATCCGGCAGCTGCAGCTTCGGTAAGATCCTTAACATAAGCATGACCTGTAAATATTTCCTCAATTGCTGAACAGTCGCCTGTGATGTATCCTTTAAGACCGTAGGTTTTTCTTACTATTGAATCAAGATATAGTTTACTTGCTGAAGTAGGGACGCCATTCACTGCATTGTAAGATGACATTACAGAAGGAAGTTTATCTTTCTCGATGAGCTTTTTATATGCAGCAAGATAAAACTCACGCATATCCCTTGTGTCCATGTTTGAGCTGCTCGTATGACGGTCGAATTCACTGTTGTTAGCGAAATAATGTTTTCCGCAGGGGACAGTTTTAAGATATGTTGCATCATTGCCCATCATACCTCTGATGAATCCGCCGGCAATCTGAGATATAAGGAAAGGATCCTCACTATATGATTCTCCTGTTCTTCCCCATCTCGGATCTCTGATGGGTTCAACCACAGGGGAATAATAGGTAAGACCTGAAATAACAGGTGAGTTTATTGCCCTTGCTTCGTCTGAAATGGCATTTGTTTCCCTTTGCATTAATGAGGGATCCCATGATGATCCAAGGGCAACACTGTTCGGAAAAGATGTCGGAGAACCAGCTCCGGCTCCCATTGCACCTCTCCCCATAACACCATGCAAAGCCTCACTCCATACGTTGAATGAATTGATCGCAAGT
>JAHEYW010000013.1 GCA_023251395.1 Bacteroidales bacterium | reverse complement strand
GGAGCCCTTCTGAACTGATTAGCTCTGCAGTGCAGCCTCCGCTAAAATTCATAACTGCATCTTTCATACAGGCTTTATTTATAGTGTATATATCCTCGGATGAAAGCTTAAAGCCTTTTTCTTTCATCAGCTTGATATTGTATTTATCGACTAGCAGTGGGATCCACATTCCCTCGTCTGCCCTCAGAGAAGGAATAACCAAGACAATCAACAAAACCCAGCTCGCAAATAGTTTCTTCACCATCTTAATCCTGTTTACTTATATTGTTAATGTATTTAATAAGCTCACGGTACAACTTCTGAACAGGCAGACCAACAACATTGAAATAAGACCCTTCAATTGAAATAATACCTGTAAGCCCAATCCATTCCTGTATCCCGTAACCGCCAGCCTTATCATAAGGCTTGAATTCATTCACATAGTATGCTATCTCTTCATCAGTCAGGTTATCAAAAGTCACTTTTGTCGCATCTGAAAAAGTATATTCTCCTTTATCCGATAAAAATGTAACCCCCGTAATAACTTCATGGGTTTTGCCAGAGAGGATCTTCAGTATTCTGACTGCATCTTCCGGGCCGGAGGGTTTATCCAGTACCTGATTATCACACCAGACAATCGTATCTGAGGTGATCACTATTTCATGCTCTGAAATATCTTCTCTGAAAAGCGAGGCTTTTTTTGATGATAGATATTCAGCTATTTCTGCACCTGATAGTCCCTGGGGATAATTCTCATCATATTCCCTGATGACAATTTCAAATTCAAGGCCAAGTTCCCTGAGGAGCTGTTGCCGTCGGGGTGACCTTGAAGCAAGAAAAAAATGAAAGTGAGATGGAATCCCGGAAATCATGCTCAAATAAGGTTATAGCTTAAAATTACCTTTACCACAACTGAATATAAAATACCAGTGAGCATTACTAATTTCATGACAGAACTCGCAATATGAAGTTGTTTTGGTGTCCGACTAATGATAAGCTGGTATATTGCAAAAAGAAGAGGCAGAACAACCAACACTGAGATATAGATAAGTGTTGAATAATCGAACAGGAAAAAGGTCCAGGCTAAGCCTAATACAATCACTGTGATAGCAATCAGGATGATTGCAACTACTTTTGACGCCAGAATTCCTATTGTTACGGGAAGTGTATTTCTTCCATAGGCCATGTCCCCTTCGAAATCCTCAATATCTTTTATAATTTCCCTGCTAAGGGTTGTCATAAATGCAAAGAATGAGAAACCGCCTACCCAGTAGAAAAATATGCTGAGATCAGGTGTCTTAACAGCATTTACAGCATAATACTGGTAAAGAACGAATCCCTCAAAAATGACCACAAGCATCGGTACCATAGCAGTCAAAACCGCTACGATGATATTCCCTATCAGAAACTGCCGTTTATAGCTTGCAGAGTAAAAGTAGAGTAATCCGGATACTATGAGAAATAATGCGCCAAGCCACAGAAATCCTATCTTAAAGGATGCATAAAAACCAGCTCCAACGCCTATAATATTGAGAACATTATGGATCATCATTGCCTTTTGTCTTGGAACAGAGGTTCCAACAATAACCTTTCCCCTGTTTATCAGGTCTGTCTTAATATCAAAATAATCATTAATAACATATCCACCAGCAGTGATCATTACAGTTGCCATGACCAGGATAGCAAAATCAAACAAACTGGTTTGTAATTTCATTGTCGCCGAGGCACCTGCAATAGAGCATAATGTTACTGAGGTTTTGGTAAGAAGCGGTTCAAGGATGGCATAACGCATCAGTACCATAGTCAGGATTACGATAAGAAGGTTTTGCCACCTTATCAGCTTAAGGAATGACCTAATATTACCAGGAGAATGCATCTGAATCCATCCATTTATTATGTAGTCTCAAAACCTGTTCAATTATATCCCTGACACATCCCTCACCTCCCTTTTTATCAGAGATATAATTCGATATCTGTTTAATCTCACTATCCGCATCAGCTGGACAAACCGGAACACCAACAATCTTCATAACCTCAAAATCAGGGATATCATCTCCCATATAAAGCACATCCTCCTTTAAAAGCTCATGCTTTTTAAGGAAAGAATTAAAATGTTCAATCTTGGAAGTGCTGTTCAGATAAAGATCTTTGACACCAAGCAATTTCAGTCTTCTCGAATATTCCTTGCAATTACTGCCAGTAATAACCGCCATTTTGTATCCTTTTTTTATTGCGAGCTGAATTGCATATCCATCGCGAAGGTTTACTGTTCTGTTAGGTACCCCGAATGAATTAAGTGAAATTGTCTGGAGAGAAAGGACACCATCCAGATCAAAAATAAATGCCTTTACCTTAAACAGTCCTTCTTTAAAATTAGTCATTATCAAAGGTTTTTATGGTACTTCGCTATAGATTTTGAAATGAGTTCATATATCTCACTTAGTTCAGGAGAGAATGAGAGCATTTCCACATGTTTACTTAAAGTATCTGTATCATTCCTTAATGCAGGTCCGGTTTGTGAATTCTCAGGGCCTTTTTCGAATGCTTTGTCAATTGTTTCCTTTAGGAGAGGTTTAAGAACTTCAAAGTTAAACCCTGCTTTCATGGTTAGTTCTTTTCCCCGAGTCATTAAATGATTATTAAAATTACAGGCAAATACAGCTGCAAGATGCAACAATCTTCTATGTTCTGAATCGCATTCAAAGACACTTCCGCTTAAAGAACCTGCAATATCCTTTATTATATTAAGAGTTCTGTTATCTGAGGCTTCGATAAATAGCGGGATGGTACCAAAATCCGGATACCGGCCGGAAGAGAAAGTCTGAAGAGGGTACAACACTCCATAGTTCCGGAAGAGGCCCTTGAAAACGTCTATCCCGACACTCCCTGCTGTATGGAGTACGATCGCATTTTCATTGCAACTTATTTTACCCAGAATTTTCTTTATTGAATTGTCAGGAACAGAAACAATTATTAATTCTGAGGTTGAGGGGAAAATATAATTATCTGACCATGTTGAATTAAAATCACTGGAAAAAGCCAGGCCTCTTGCCTCATTGCGTGATACTATATGTTCAATAGTGTTCTTTTTCTCATGCAGGGCTTTGCACAGAGCTCCAGCCACATTTCCGGCGCCGGCAAAAGATATCTTGTAATAGCCCACCTGGAGAAGTTACAAAGATTAATTATTTTGAATAGTTGTCTGGCTTAACATTAGAAACCTGGACCTGATAGGTAGGAGGAATATAATATCCGTAGTTACTGCTGTTCATAAGGTAATTACATTCGTAATATGCTTTCCCTGACACAAGAAGCACTTGTCCCTGGGCGTACTTTTTTACCACATCAATCCAGTCGCCGGGATTGCAGAAGTAATAGGTCGAGCTGGTATTACTAATTGAATAGAATTGTATTGTCTTTGAGCTCTCTATGTAGTACATATTTACTGGCACGTCGGTGAAATCGAAGATAACATCCTTTCCACAGCCACATTTTTTTTGTTTTTTGCAGCCCATGTCAAATATCAGCGGGGCAATAAATATTATCACAATAAATATCTTCCGGAACACTTTTGATTTCATCTTGATCAGAATATGAGTTTTATGATAATTACCCGCAAAGTAATGATTTATTTTATTGATAACAAAGAATGGTAAAATCGGTGCAGTGCATTTTTATTCAATTTTCCGAATGCAAAGCATACAGGAAAAATCAGAAAAAAAGGGGCTATTGTGACAGCCCCTCTAATTTATTTAGTATTCTGATTCTAAGCCTGCGCTGTTGGTCCTCCAAAATTAAGCGGCATAACAGGTCCTGATCCGCTGACATTCTTTATTGCACCATGAACAGCTTCATACTTGTCGATATTGTCCTCCAGTGCTGCAACAAGTCGTTTTGCATGTTCAGGTGTCAGAATAATTCTTGATTTAACCTGCGCTTTTGGAATACCTGGCATGATCCTTACAAAATCAATGACAAATTCTGAAGCAGAATGAGTTATCACAGCCAGGTTGGAATATGTTCCCTGAGCAACTTCCTCATTAAGCTCGATGCTGATCTGGTTTGAATTCTTTGGATCGGACATAACTATAGTATTTTAAATTACCTTTCAGCTTCATTTTCTGTCACCTGCTCTGCACCGACCATGTTCTCGTACTCCTCAAGTGAGCCAACAACAATACTGTTGTATTCTCGTCCACCTGTTCCAGCTGGAATCAGGTGACCCACGATAACATTTTCTTTAAGACCCTCAAGCCTGTCAACTTTCCCCAGTATTGCAGCTTCATTGAGGACTTTGGTTGTTTCCTGGAATGATGCAGCAGAGAAGAAGCTATTTGTCTGAAGGGCAGCTCTGGTGATACCCTGAAGTACCTGGCTTGATGTTGCAGGTACAGCATCACGGGCATCAACTACTTTAAGGTCGCGGCGTTTCAGAAGTGAATTTTCATCACGAAGTTTCCTTGCAGTAATAATCATACCCGGACGAAGGGTTTGTGAATCACCTGAATCTATAATAACTTTCTTTCCATAGATCCAGTCATTCTCATCCATAAACTCAAGTTTATCAACAACCTGACGCTCAAGGAATTTAGTGTCACCCGGATCAATAATTTCAACCTTCCTCATCATCTGTCTTACGATGATCTCGAAATGCTTGTCATTAATCTTTACACCCTGGAGACGATAAACCTCCTGAATTTCATTTACAATATATTCCTGGACTTTTGTTGGACCTTTGATAGCAAGTATATCTGATGGAGTGATCGCACCATCTGATAATGGAACACCAGCCCTTACATAATCATTTTCCTGAACAAGGATCTGTTTTGAAAGTGGAACAAGGTACTTCTTGACTTCACCTGATTTTGAGGTGATAGTAATTTCCCTGTTACCTCTTTTTATTTTACCGAAAGTAACTTCGCCGTCAATCTCAGAAACAGTTGCAGGGTTGGATGGGTTTCTGGCTTCAAAAAGCTCGGTAACCCTTGGAAGACCTCCGGTTATATCACCTGATTTACCAACTGCTCTCGGTATTTTAGCCAGAATATCTCCTGCATCAACAGCCTTATTAAGATCCGTTACAAGATGTGCTCCAACCGGCAGGTTATATGTTCTTAGTTCAACTCCTTCTTT
The DNA here is from genome assembly GCA_023251395.1 of Bacteroidales bacterium. GTDB lineage: Bacteria > Bacteroidota > Bacteroidia > Bacteroidales > VadinHA17 > LD21. Next base: position 22,049 of record JAHEYW010000013.1, on the reverse strand, counting down.
ATTCAATATCCTGATTGCGGGGTTTTTGGTCTTATCCCTGCTTTCTATGATCACCTTATCCTTAAATCCGGTCTGTTCGTCAGACTCTTCACGGAAAGTGACACCTTCAATAAGGTAGTCAAAGCCAACTTTACCAGCGACTTCTGAAATAATTACAGCGTTGAATGGGTCCCATTCGCAAATGAGAGTACCTTTTTCAATCTCCTGACCTGGTTTAATATAAAGCTTTGAACCATAAGGTATTGTATGCGTTGTAAGAGCAATTCCTGTCTTCTTGTCAATAATCCTCAGTTCAGCCAGACGACCAATAACGATATCGATCTTTCCTTTATCGGGATCATTCTTCGGCACTGTTCTGATTTCTTCGATTTCAGCAATACCACCATAACGTGCAACCAGGCTTGATTCTGTGGTTATATTTGAAGCGGTACCTCCAACATGGAATGTACGGAGTGTAAGCTGGGTACCAGGTTCACCGATACTCTGAGCAGCAATAACTCCAGTTGCCTCACCTTTCTGAACCATTAAACCGGTTGAAAGATTCCTTCCGTAACATTTTGCACAAACACCTTTCTTTGATTCACAGGTAAGCACCGAACGGATCTCAACCTGTTCGATTGGTGACTCGTCAATTTTTTTGGCCAGATCTTCAGTAAGTTCCTGACCTGCCTCAACTATCAGTTCACCTGAGAGAGGATGATATACATCATGTACAGTTGTACGTCCAAGTATCCTTTCATAAAGGGTTTCAACAACCTCTTCATTCTTCTTTATTGCAGTTGCAACCAGACCTCTCAATGTTCCGCAGTCTTCTTCATTAATAATAACATCCTGGGATACATCAACAAGTCTTCTGGTAAGATATCCTGCATCTGCAGTTTTAAGAGCTGTATCTGCAAGACCTTTACGGGCACCGTGGGTTGAAATAAAATATTCCAGAACCGAAAGCCCCTCTTTAAAGTTGGAGAGAATTGGGTTTTCAATGATCTCAGAACCGGTTGATCCTGATTTCTGTGGTTTAGCCATAAGACCCCTCATCCCTGAGAGCTGTCTGATCTGCTCTTTTGAACCCCTCGCACCTGAGTCAAGCATCATATATACACTGTTAAAGCCATGCTTATCTGTAGAAAGCTGCTTCATCAGAGACTGTGTAAGTCTCGCGTTAACATGTGTCCATATATCGATGATCTGATTATATCTCTCATTATTGGTAATGAAACCCATGCTATAGTTGCTGAGTACTTCCTCAACCTGCTCGTACCCTTCAGATACAAATTTTGTCTTTTCTTCTGGAATGATAACATCATCCAGGTTAAATGAAAGACCACCTTTGAAAGCTGAATAGAATCCCTGATTCTTTATTGCATCAAGGAAGTCGGCTGTTTTGGCGGTACCTGCCATTTTAAGAACTCTTCCGATAATATCCCTCAGAGATTTCTTAGTCAGGATCTCATTAATAAATCCAACTTCTTCAGGTACACTCTGGTTAAATATTACCCTTCCAACAGTCGTTTCAATAATGTGGTTAACAGGATTACCGTTTACCATATCATTTACTTTAACTTTTATGATTCCATGCAGGTCAATCCGGCCTTCATTGTATGCTATCAGTACTTCTTCAGGAGAGTAAAATGTAATACCCTCACCTTTTACCGGGTCTGCCTCGGTGCTCTTCCTGCCTTTGGTCATATAATACAGACCAAGTACCATGTCCTGAGAAGGAACAGTAATAGGCGCACCGTTTGCAGGGTTAAGGATGTTATGTGATGCAAGCATCAGCATCTGAGCCTCAAGAACTGCCGCATTCCCAAGCGGAAGGTGTACTGCCATCTGGTCACCGTCGAAGTCTGCGTTAAAGGCAGTACATACGAGCGGGTGAAGCTGTATAGCCTTTCCTTCAATCAGTTTAGGCTGAAAAGCCTGGATACCAAGACGGTGGAGTGTAGGAGCACGGTTTAGAAGAACCGGATGCCCTTTAAGTACATTCTCAAGAATATCCCAGACAACTGGGTCTTTTCTGTCAACAATTTTCTTTGCCGACTTAACTGTCTTGACAATACCACGTTCAATAAGTTTCCTTATAACAAATGGTTTGTAAAGCTCAGCAGCCATATCTTTTGGAAGACCGCATTCATGAAGATTCATTTCAGGACCGACAACAATGACCGAACGGGCTGAATAATCGACTCTCTTACCGAGCAGGTTCTGACGGAAACGTCCCTGTTTTCCCTTAAGACTATCGCTAAGTGATTTAAGCGGACGGTTTGCATCAGTCTTGACGGCGTTGGCTTTCCTTGAGTTATCAAAAAGTGAATCTACAGCTTCCTGAAGCATTCTTTTTTCATTACGAAGAATTACTTCCGGTGCTTTTATTTCTATAAGTCTTTTCAGACGGTTATTTCTGATAATAACTCTTCTGTACAGGTCGTTTAGGTCGCTTGTTGCAAATCTTCCTCCATCAAGAGGCACAAGAGGCCTGAGTTCGGGTGGAATAACAGGAACAACTTTGATCACCATCCATTCAGGTTTGTTCACATGTTTTGAATCCCTGAATGCTTCAACAACCTGCAACCGCTTAAGAGCCTCATTTTTACGCTGTTGTGATGTTTCGGTATTTGCCCTGTGACGAAGTGAAAAAGATAATTCGTCGAGATCAAGGCGGCCCAGGAGTTTATGAAGTGCTTCTGCACCCATGTCTGCAACAAACTTATCAGGATGACCATCCTCAAGGTACTGGTTCTCTTTTGGAAGAGATTCTGTAATCTCGAGATATTCCTCTTCTGTAAGGAAATCGAGGTATTTAACTCCATCTACGGCTTTAATTCCCGGATTTATTACTACGTATCTTTCGTAATATATAATTGAATCAAGCTTTTTTGTAGGCAGCCCAAGAAGATAACCTATCTTATTGGGAAGTGACCTGAAATACCAGATATGTGCAACCGGAACAACCAGTGAAATGTGTCCCATTCTTTCGCGACGTACCTTCTTCTCAGTAACTTCAACACCACAACGGTCGCAAACGATTCCTTTATAGCGGATCCTCTTGTATTTGCCGCAATGACACTCATAATCTTTTACCGGACCAAATATCCTCTCGCAAAATAATCCATCGCGTTCGGGTTTATAGGTACGGTAGTTTATTGTCTCAGGCTTCAGAACCTCTCCGCTCGAACGGTCGAGTATTTCTTCAGGAGAAGCCAGACCGATTGAGATCTTTGAGTAACTTGTTTTAGTTTTGTTATCTCGTCTGAATGACATATGTTGTTTTTTTAAATTCTAAAATTATATAAATGATTACAAGGTATAAGCTTAATCCAGGATCACGCTTAATCCAAGTCCCCTTAGCTCATGTAGTAACACATTGAGTGATTCAGGTATACCAGGCAGCGGCATTGGCTCACCTTTGACAATTGCTTCATAAGCTTTTGCCCTGCCAACGACATCGTCTGATTTTATTGTAAGGATTTCCTGCAGGATATGGGCAGCACCAAATGCTTCAAGAGCCCAGACTTCCATTTCACCAAATCTCTGACCTCCGAATTGTGCTTTACCACCAAGAGGTTGCTGAGTAATAAGTGAATACGGACCAATTGAACGAGCATGCATTTTATCATCGACCATATGGCCAAGTTTAAGCATGTAGATCACTCCCACTGTTGCGGGCTGATCGAATCGTTCGCCTGTTCCGCCATCGTACAGATATGTCTTACCGTATTTTGGAATTCCGGCTTCGGTGGTATAGTCGGTAATCTGTTGTATTGAAGCACCATCAAAGATTGGAGTCGCAAACCTGAGTCCAAGCTTTTGACCAGCCCATGCAAGAACAGTTTCATATATCTGTCCAAGGTTCATCCTGGAAGGCACACCAAGAGGGTTAAGTACGATATCTACAGGGGTACCATCCTCGAGGAATGGCATGTCCTCTGCACGAACTATCTTGGCAACAATACCCTTATTACCATGGCGTCCGGCCATCTTATCACCTACTTTTACCTTACGTTTCTTGGCAATATAAACTTTTGCAAGACGGACAATACCTGATGGCAGTTCATCTCCGATTGTAATATTATATTTCTTACGCTTGTAAATACCATCAACCTCTTTATACTTAATTATGTAGTTGTGGAGAAGCTGCTTGATGCTGTCGTTTTTCTTCTTGTCGGTTGTCCATTTATTCGGGTTGACATTCAGAAAATCAACTTCCTGAAGCTGTTTTAGAGTGAACTTGCTTCCTTTCGGAATAACGTCCACGTTAAGATAATCCTTAACACCCTGTGATGTTTTTCCATTGACGAGGATAAAAAGCTTATCGACAAGTCTTGCTTTGAGCTCATCAACACTTCTGTTGAAGTCGGTCTCAATTTTATCAAGTAATGGTTTCTCAACTGCTTTTGCCTTACGGTCTTTGACAGCTCTGGTAAAAAGTTTCTTATCAATGACCACACCTTCAAGTGAAGGACCGGCTTTAAGTGATGCATCTTTTACATCACCGGCTTTATCACCAAAGATTGCACGAAGAAGTTTTTCTTCCGGTGAAGGATCTGATTCTCCCTTTGGAGTAATTTTTCCAATCAGGATATCCCCTGGTCTGATGTGAGCCCCTACCCTGATCAATCCATTTTCGTCGAGATGCTTGGTAGCTTCCTCGCTTACGTTTGGAATATCAGAAGTTAATTCCTCTAGGCCTCGTTTTGTGTCTCGTACTTCAAGCAGATACTCATCAATGTGAACTGATGTGAACATATCTTCCTGAACAACTTTCTCTGATATTACGATTGCATCCTCAAAGTTATATCCTTTCCAAGGCATGAATGCCACCTTAAGGTTACGTCCAAGTGCAAGTTCGCCGTTTTTGGTACCGTACCCTTCAGTAAGGACCTGTCCTTTAACCACTTTTTCACCTTTTTTCACAACAGGAATAAGGTTTATACAGGTATTCTGGTTTGTTTTCCTGTATTTTGGAAGGACATAACGTTTAATATCATCGTCAAAACTTACGAATTTCTCTTCATCGGTACGTGTATAACGAATAACGATCTCCTGTGCATCAACATACTCGACGACTCCGTCACCCTCTGCAGCAAATAGAATTCTGCTGTCACTGATCACCTGTGCTTCAAGTCCTGTTCCGACAATCGGAGCTTCAGGATTGATAAGTGGAACAGCCTGACGCATCATGTTAGATCCCATGAGGGCTCTGTTGGCATCGTCATGCTCGAGGAACGGTATTAATGATGCGGCAATAGAAGCGATCTGGTTTGGAGCAACATCCATAAGGTCGACTTTTGTGTTTTCCTCATTAGGATAGTCAGCTTCATATCTGCACTTCACTCTCAGTTCAGCAAATTTGCCATCTTTAAGAAGAGGGGCATTAGCCTGAGCAATCATTTTTTCTTCTTCTTCCTCGGCGCTTAACCATACTACACCATCTTTGCTGAAATCAACTGATGCATTATCAACCTTTCTGTATGGTGTTTCAATAAAACCAAGTTCATTGATTTTTGCATAAACGCAAAGAGATGAAATAAGACCGATATTTGGTCCTTCTGGAGTTTCTATCGGGCAAAGACGACCATAGTGAGTATAATGAACGTCACGTACCTCAAATCCTGCTCTTTCTCTTGAAAGACCGCCAGGACCCAGGGCAGACATACGGCGCTTGTGTGTCATTTCAGCAAGCGGGTTGGTCTGATCCATGAACTGTGAAAGCTGGTTTGTCCCGAAGAAAGAGTTTATAACCGATGAAAGAGTTTTTGAATTAATAAGGTCAACCGGGGTAAATACCTCGTTATCCCTTACGTTCATTCTTTCACGGATTGTCCTTGCCATGCGTGCAAGACCTACTCCAAACTGAGCATAAAGTTGTTCTCCTACAGTTCTGACCCTTCTGTTGCTCAGGTGGTCTATATCATCGATATCGGTTTTTGAATTGATCAGCTCGATCAGGTAACCAATGATCTTTATTATATCTTCCCTGGTAAGGATCTTAACATTTGCCTCAGTATTCAGGCCAAGCTTTTTATTGATCCTGTAACGTCCTACTTCACCAAGGTCGTAACGTTTATCGGAGAAGAAGAGCTTATCTATAACGTCGCGTGCGGTTGCTTCGTCGGGTGGTTCAGCATTTCTCAGCTGGCGGTAAATATAGATCACTGCCTCTTTTTCAGAGTTGCAGGGGTCTTTCTGAAGAGTATTATATATAATTGCGTAATCTGACAGGGTTAGGTCCTCCTTATGCAGAAGGATTGCTTTGGCTCCTGAATCAACTATCAGGTCAACATGTTCATTTTCAATTACGGTTTCCCTATCAAGGATTACCTCATTACGTTCAATGGAAACTACTTCGCCGGTATCTTCATCAACAAAATCTTCTACCCAGGTTTTAAGAACCCTTGCAGCCAGTTTTCTCCCGATAAGCTTTTTAACACTTGTTTTGGAAACCTTATGTTCTTCAGCAAGGTTAAAGATTTCAAGTATATCTTTATCACTTTCAAAACCGATAGCTCTTAACAATGTAGTTACAGGAAGCTTTTTCTTCCTGTCGATATATGCGTACATCACATTGTTAATATCTGTCGCAAACTCAATCCATGATCCTTTGAATGGAATGATCCTTGCGGAATATAGTTTTGTGCCGTTTGCGTGGATACTCTGGCCAAAGAAAACGCCAGGAGAGCGGTGCAACTGTGATACAACTACTCTTTCGGCGCCATTTATGACGAAAGTACCTCTTTCTGTCATATATGGAACTGTACCAAGATAAACGTCCTGAATCACTGTATCAAAGTCCTCATGTTCAGGATCGGTGCAATAGAGTTTTAATTTTGCTTTCAGTGGTACGCTGAAAGTAAGTCCTCTTTCAATACATTCTTCAATTGTATATCTGGGAGGATCTATTGAATAGTCCAGGAATTCAAGAACGAAATTATTCCTGGTGTCTGTGATCGGGAAATTTTCGGTAAAGACCGCAAAAAGACCCTCTCGTTTTCTGTTTTCCGGTGTTGTTCCAAGCTGGAAAAACTCAGCGAATGACTTTAATTGAACCTCCAGAAAATCAGGGTATTCCAGCTGATCTTTCCTGGATGCAAAACTAATTCTTTCGTTATTTTTTGAAGACATCTATGATCGGATTAATTGAACTTATATTTATATAGACAAAAAGGCTTAGTCCCGGAATTCCGGGACCAAACCTATACCTTGCATTCAGGTGCTAACTTATTTAAGTTCAACTTCAGCTCCTGCTTCTTCTAACTGTTTTTTAATTGCTTCAGCCTCATCTTTAGTAACACCTTCTTTAACTGGTGACGGAGCAGCGTCTACAACTGCTTTTGCCTCTTTCAGTCCAAGACCGGTGATATCTTTAACAAGTTTAACTATCTGGAGTTTCTGACCACCAGCATTTTTTAGAAGAACATCAAAAGTTGATTTTTCTACGACTGCAGCGGGGCCAGCGGCTGCCGGACCTGCAACTGCGATAGCGGCTGCTGCGGGCTCAATACCATACTCATCCTTCAGTATTTTAGCCAGTTCGTTTACTTCCTTTACGGATAAGTTAACCAGTTCTTCTGCAAATTTCTTAAGATCTGCCATTTCTATTGATTTTAAATTGATTATACTTTATTAATTTTCCTTTTTTGCTAGTGTTTCAAGAACACCATGTAATTTATTTCCACCTGATTGTAAAGCTGAAATAACATTCTTGGCAGGTGACTGCAGCAGCATGATAATATCGCCGATGAGTTCCTCTTTTGTCTTTATGGAAACTAATGCGTCGAGCATGTCGTCTCCGATATAGATTGATTCCTGAACGTATGCACCTTTAAGTACAGGTTTACTATGTTCTCTACGGAATTCCTTTATAAGTTTTGCAGGAACATTTCCGGAGTTAGTGAACATGATAGAGGTTGTACCTTTCAGAACCTGATAAAGTTCTTCAAAGTTTCCTTCAGTCTGGTCGAGTGCTCTTTTGAGGAGTGTGTTTTTTACAACAACGAGTTTAATGTCATTTTCAAAACATTTCCTTCTCAGGTCACTTGTATCAGCAGCATTAAGCTGAGCAGTATCAGTCAGATAAAAGTGGCTGTACTCTTTCAGGTTCTCAGCAAGACTGTCTATGATAGTGCTTTTCTCTTCCCGTCTCATAATCTTTTTCGAGTTTTCTTTACAAATTAAACATCAAGACCTTTTGGATCAATTTTAATTCCCATGCTCATTGTGCTTGAAAGGAATATACTTTTAATATATGTTCCTTTAGCAGCAGCAGGTTTTAGTTTATTTACCATTGAGATAAACTCTCTGGCATTATCCACGATCTTATTGGGCTCGAATGAGACCTTTCCGACAGAAGCATGAACGATTCCGTTTTTGTCAACCTTGAAATCGATCTTTCCTTGTTTCACTTCTTTAACAGCTTTACCAATCTCCATTGTGACAGTTCCACTTTTGGGGTTCGGCATCAGTCCGCGTGGACCGAGTATTCTACCTAACTGACCGACCTTACCCATAACGGATGGCATGGTTATGATAACATCCACATCTGTCCAGCCTGCTTTGATCTTTTCAACATAGTCGTCAAGACCAACATAATCTGCTCCGGCTTCTTTTGCTTCATTTTCCTTATCGGTGGTACAGAGTACAAGGACACGTGTCATCTTGCCTGTTCCATGAGGAAGTGAAACCACACCGCGAACCATCTGGTTGGATTTTCTTGGATCTATTCCTAACCTTACATCCAGGTCGATAGAAGCATCAAATTTGGTTTTGGTGAGTTCCTTAACCAGTGTTGAGGCTTCAGTCAACGAATAAAGCTTGTTCCTGTCAAGTTTTTCAGCGGCAAGCTTCTGATTCTTGGTAAGTTTAGTCATTTTTTAGTCATAATTAATTAATACCAGGGAATTCACCTTTCACTGTGATCCCCATACTTCTTGCAGTACCAGCTACCATTCGCATCGCGGATTCAACTGTAAAACAGTTCAAATCTTCCATCTTATCCTGAGCTATAGACTTTACCTGGTCCCAGGTCACTGTTGCAACCTTTTCCCTGTTTGGTTCAGCTGAGCCCTTCTTTGACTTAGAAACCTCAAGAAGCTGTACAGCCACCGGTGGAGTTTTAGTAACGAATTCAAATGATTTATCATTATAAACTGTTATTACAACCGGGATGACTTTCCCTGCTTTGTCCTGGGTTTTTGCATTGAATTGCTTACAGAAATCCATGATATTCACACCTTTAGAACCTAAAGCAGGTCCGACAGGTGGAGATGGATTAGCTGCTCCGCCACGAATTTGTAACTTGATAATTCCAGCAATCTCTTTTGCCATAATTTTAAATTTGCGTGTTTATTGCGAGAGTTTGATAGTTATTCAGGAAGCATTATAAGTGTTATAACTATCAAATATCTTCCATTAGTTATCCTTTTCTACCTGCATAAAACTCAGCTCAAGAGGAGTTTTTCTGCCAAAAATCTTAACCATTACCTTGAGCTTTTTCTTTTCCTCATTAACCTCTTCAATAATGCCGGTAAAGCTATTGAATGGGCCATCAATTACTTTAACTGATTCGCCGACAAAGAATGGAACATTTAATTCTTCATCGCTCGCATTCAATTCATCTACTTTTCCCAGAATACGGTTAATTTCAGATTTTCTCAGAGGTACCGGTTCACCCTCATGCGAACCAAGAAATCCGAGAACATTCGGTATATTTCTCAGAAGATGGGGCACTTCACCAGTAAGAACAGCCTCAACGAGTACATAACCCGGAAAAAATGTGCGTTCCTTACTAATTTTTTTCCCAGCTCTGATCTGATAGACTTTTTCAGTAGGTATTAATACCTGTGAAATAAGGTCCTGTAATTTAAGACGGGTAACTTCGTTCTCTATGTATTCCTTCACTTTTTTTTCCTTACCGCCAATAGCACGGAGAACATACCACTTCTTAATATTTTCAGTCATTGAAATACCTTTCTGTTTAGTATAATAAACTGTATACCAACTCCATTATTCTGCTGAATGAAAAATCCATTCCGGCAATAATCAGAGCCAAGATCAGTGTTGCCACCATTACAAGGACAGCACTGTTCTGGAGTTCTGACCATGTTGGCCAGGTAACTTTATGCATTAACTCTGTATACGACTCCTGAAAGTATCCTTTTATCTTCATTTCTTTAAAAATTACGCACGGGAGGAGAGACTCGAACTCCCGACACCTGGTTTTGGAGACCAGTGCTCTACCAACTGAGCTACACCCGTTTAATTGTCAGCGCCCTGAAATCAGGATGCTGACATTCTGGTATCCATTAAATTTATTACTCCAAAATTTCTATAATCTGACCAGCTCCAACTGTTCTTCCACCTTCGCGGATCGCAAAACGAAGACCGACATTGATAGCAACCGGATAAATCAGATCAACTTTGATTGTGACATTATCACCTGGCATCACCATTTCAGTTCCTTCAGGAAGAGTAATCTCACCGGTAATATCCAGAGTCCTGATATAGAACTGCGGACGATATTTATTATGGAATGGAGTATGACGTCCACCTTCTTCTTTTTTAAGGATATAAACCTCAGCTTTAACTTTGGTATGAGGAGTTATAGAACCTGGTTTGGCAAGAACCATACCTCTTTTGATCTCTTTCTTATCAACACCACGGAGCAGAAGACCAACGTTATCACCAGCTTCACCTCTGTCGAGGATCTTACGGAACATCTCAACACCAGTACATACTGATTTACGTTTTGTAGCACCAAGACCGATCAGTTCAAGTTCGTCACTTGTAAGGACAACACCTGTTTCAATACGGCCAGTTGCAACGGTACCACGACCTGTGATTGAAAATACGTCTTCAACCGGCATCAGGAATGGTTTTTCGTTTTCACGTGGAGGAATTGGAATAAATGAATCTACTGCATCCATCAGTTCCATTACTTTTTCTTCCCATTTAGCTTCACCGTGCATAGCACCAAGAGCAGAACCACGGATAACCGGAGCATTATCGCCATCGAACTGATAAAAGTTAAGAAGATCACGAACTTCCATTTCAACAAGGTCAAGAAGTTCTACGTCGTCAACCATATCCACCTTGTTCATAAATACAAGTATCTTAGGAACGTTTACCTGGTGAGCCAGGAGGATATGTTCACGTGTCTGTGGCATTGGGCCATCAGTAGCAGCTACAACCAGGATTGCGCCATCCATCTGGGCAGCACCTGTAACCATGTTCTTGATGTAGTCAGCGTGACCAGGGCAGTCAACATGAGCATAGTGACGCTTTGCAGTCTGGTACTCAACGTGAGCTGTGTTAATAGTAATACCTCTTTCTTTTTCTTCAGGGGCATTATCAATTGAATCAAAATCTCTGATCTCGGAGAGACCTTTTTTGGCAAGAACCATTGTGATAGCAGCAGTTAAAGTGGTCTTACCGTGGTCTACGTGACCGATGGTACCTATGTTTACATGCGGTTTCGACCTGTCAAATTTTTCTTTAGCCATAACTCCAGTATTAAATTTAAATTATCTTATCTATATATCTGTTTAACAATCAATTTCCTGTTGAGCCGGAGGGGGGAATTGAACCCCCGACCCCTTCCTTACCAAGGAAGTGCTCTACCCCTGAGCTACTCTGGCCTCAAAAAGTGAGCGGGAGACGGTACTCGAAACCGCGACCCTTAGCTTGGAAGGCTAATGCTCTACCAACTGAGCTACTCCCGCCTGATATCGTCCAAAGAGATTCATAAAACTATACACACATATTGTATAATGTTTTATGATCTTACTCCGTTTTAAGTGGGGAGAGCAGGATTCGAACCTACGAAGGCATTTGCCAGCAGATTTACAGTCTGCCCCAGTTGGCCACTTTGGTATCTCCCCCTTATTCCAGAGTTATGCTCCTAAGACACACATTTACAACTCTTTCAAGAGCCGATGAAGGGATTCGAACCCCCGACCTGCAGATTACAAATCAGCTGCTCTGGCCAACTGAGCTACATCGGCAATTTAAAGAACGTCCCGTTTAAGCATAATACACCCTTAAAAAACGGTTTGCAAATGTATGAATTAAAATTCCATTTAACAAAATAAAAATGAATATTTTTCTGCACTATAATATCATACTCCTTTCAGCTTTTCTTTATGCTTGGTAATCTGTTTTTTAAGAGCATCAACAGCAAGGTCAGTCGCCTCTTCAAACGTCTTACTTTGCTTCCTTGCAAACAAAGGTCCTTTAGGATACTCTAATTTGATTTCACTCACCTTATTCTCCTTCTCCTGGTCATTATCCAGCCTGAGAAAAACCTCGGCACTCACAATATTGTCTCCGAACTGAGACAATTTGACCAGCTTTTGATTTACAAAATCAATTAACTTCTTATCGGCATCAAACCGCACTGAATGAATCTGAATGTTCATAGTAGTACCTCCTTTTTATTAAGTTTATGCTCTTGGATGAGCCTGTTTATAGACTTTCTTTAATTTCTCAAAAGTATTGTGTGTGTAAATCTGTGTCGCCGACAGATTCGCATGACCCAGAAGCTCCTTTATAGAGTTTAGATCAGCTCCATGATTCAGCATATGTGTTGCAAATGTATGCCTCAGTACATGAGGGCTTTTTTTATCTATCGTAGTCACCATACTGAGATAATTCCTTACTGTATTGTAAACATATTTATCATATAACTTGTTCCCGCTGTCTGTAAGAAAAAACCAATCCATTGTCCCTGAGGTGAATGTCTCTGATCTTATCTTTAAATACTCCTCCAGATCTGGAACAAACGACTTGATTATCGGTATAATCCTTTGTTTATTCCTTTTGCCGGTAACTTTTACCGTGCAGGAAGAAAGATCCACATCATTTAGTTTAAGTCCTATCAGCTCAGCTCTCCTCATACCGGTCAGGTAAAACATTTCAATAAGTGTCCTGTTCCTGATCCCACTATAATCATTGTCGAATTCTAATTTATCAAGAAGATTTCCCATAGCATTTTCGGAAACAAAAACAGGAAGCTTCTTTTTCCGTTTTGGCAGTACTACCTTTTCCATGGGATCATGTGTCGCAAAACCTTCTTTCCTGAGATATTTGAACCAGACCCTTAAACATGAAATCTTCCTGTGCACCGATGATGGGGAAATACCACCATCCATCATGTTCACAATCCACGCCCTTATATTATAAGATGTAATTTCTTCAGGTAGTACTTCACCGCCTGATTTGCCCAGAAAGGCATAAAACTGATCGAGATCGTTCTGGTAAGATCTTACCGTATGTTGAGAATATCCCTTTTCAACAAGGATATATTGCAAGAACGATTCCTTATGATCCATAAAGGAACCTCTTTTGAATTATGACAAAAAAAAGAATGATACTGCAGTACGATTATTCTTCGTCCTGCTGCATCTTCTGAACGTACATAGCCTTCTTGATTTCTTCCCTGCGACGTACTGAAGGCTTTACATAAGCCTGACGGGAACGTAACTCACGTATCACTCCGGTCTTCTCGAATTTCCTTTTGAACTTCTTTAAAGCTCTTTCAATGTTTTCGCCTTCTTTTAACGGTACAATAATCATAATCGAATTTCTGTTTTTAATCGAGGCGCAAATGTAAAAACATTAAAACTGTTTTCAAAACTTTTGGGAAATAATTTATCTGTTTCACGTCATTTTCAATGATTTTTAATAGTTGGAGCATCGATACTTTCCTTTATTACACCAATTAAAATTACCAAAAAAATACCGAATTGCAAAATCTTTATTGAATTCAATCAGAATTTTAAATAGGGTAATAACTTTTCCCCTTTTTCAGAAGTAATAACCTTATTGTCAACAAGATCCTGCAAATTATTAATATTTCCTATAAGGCTTCTGTACTTAAGTATTGCAAGAATTTCAGTTTTATCGAGGTACGGCAGTCTTGAGAGCTCCTTTTCACCTGCAGTATTTATATTCAACCTTGTTATAAGTGCAGGATCAGCATATAACCTGTCAGCAATTTTCAGATACAGATCTTCTTTTAGCCCGTATACATCCCTGAGCTGACCAACTGAGGCAAATCCTCCGATCCGTTTCCTGTACCTGATTATCCGCACCGACAGTACCGGCCCGATACCTGGTAATCTTACAAGTGCTGCAGAATCTGCCGAATTAATCTCAACCTTACGGATCTTTTTCCGAAATGAAGCACTGTCCCTGGACTGATTATTGTTGCTTGTATAGCTGGAGATTTTAATATATGGTAAAAGTTTTGCTGAAATCTCTTCATCAATAGTGTAGATCTTCCTTATATCCCCGGGTCTTCTTAACCTGCCTCCCTTATTCCTGAAATTCAATAACGACGCAGCTTGCTTTTCTGTTAAGCCAAGCTGGATCAAAGTATCAAAAGATGCGGAATTTGGATCAAACGTCCACAACTCCACAGGCTTTGTCCGGTTCATTGAGTTATTAAAAGCATCATCTCCAGAGTTCAACAAATATGAAATATTTACAGGTTCTTTCCCGATTGAAGTTATCAGGTAAGGAACAATGGCAAAGATGGAGAGCGCCCCCAGCAGTATTAATGATGCCCGCCTCTCCCTCCTTGAATAGCCAAACCATTCCAACAAAGTTCTGCGAAAATTTTCCATCAGAATAAATAGCAACGAGACTAAATGCAATATACTGAATTATTGCCGGCAATCCGTATAAAGGATGATAAATAATATCAGAATGGATACCCGATCCCTATTACCAGGACCATATTTCTTTTGCTCAGTCCGTCATTCTGGGAGAATATCCATTTCTGTTCATTTGTATCAGGAATCGGATTCCGCACCTTGAATCCAAGATCAGTACGAAGAAGAACAAATTTTAGATCGAATCTCATTCCTAAACCTGAACCAACTGCTATATCTTTATAAAATGTGTCAAATTTGAACTGTGAACCCGGCCTTTCTTTGTCATCCTTTATTGCCCAGATATTTCCTGCATCCACAAAAACAGCTCCTTCAAGTATCTTGAACAACCTGAACCTGTATTCAATATTGGCTTCAAGCTTAATATCTCCCGTTTGGTTAACATATGTCGAACTGGGAGGGTTATATGATCCTGGTCCGAGAGATCTTACCTGCCATCCCCTTATCCCGTTTGCACCTCCTTCAAAGTACTGTTTCTCAAATGGCATGGCATATGAATTCAGGTATGGTACTCCTACTCCAATGAATCCCCTGTAAACTATTGAACTCACATCGTTTATTATATGCCGGTACCTGACATCAATGTCTGTTCTAACAAATTGCGCAAATGGCTGACCGAGAATATTATAATGCTTGTAGATCGAGATAGTATCATTACTCAGATGAAGTGTATCTCTGATTACCTTAAATTTGGACAAACTTTCAATAGCATAAAGAATATTTCCAGCAGCGCCGAAATTGAATCTTACAAACCAGTTGTTTCTTGCCTTGTTTAACTTCTGGTTATCGTAAATAAAGGAATATGTTCCGCCAGGAATAAAGACATCCTTGTAACTATTTATTAAATATGAAGATTGTCGGATAACAGTACTGTCATATTTGCCATTAATAAATGGAATTTTGACATAATTAAACTGGAGTGGATTTACCATGTGAGTTCGGAAGTCTCCATCCTTCCATAGATATCCAAAAGAGGCATTCGCTACTGTTCTGACATACACCGGGAGACTCTGATAATTATAGGAAAGCTGAATTGCTGTTGTTGGGTTATAGTTCTTAATGAATCGTTCATTCTCGACAAACGGAAATAAAAACCTCGGAAGTCTGAGAGTTGTTTCAGCACCATATTCCTTAAGACTTGTTAATCCTTTGTCTGACTTAGAAAAGGTTTCATAAGCTCCCTTAAGTTTCATACTGAACTGTTCAGCGCCATGAAACAGGTTTTTGTTCTGATAAACCAGGTTCAGAGCTCCGCCAAGATTTCCTCCCGTATTTGTACCCTCAAGTTCAACAGAAAAAGACTGGGGCTTCATTGATGTAAGCTGGATAATGCAATCCAGACCTTTCGTTCCGTCTTCCTGCATCACAATCTTTTCAGGTTCGTTATACCTGATATTTACCAGACGGTAAGTTTTGAAAGACATCAGGTGATTTTGTGATCTTTCAGTATTACTGACATTAAAAGGGGAACCGGGTTTCAGATATAATGCCTGGATTATCACATCATAATCTATCGTCTGTCTTTTCTGGTTAGTAATGAAATAATAGCCATTGTATTCAGTTGTGTCGAGGCTCTGCTGGTATGTGTCACCTCCAGATAGTACATCCTTAGGCACATAATCGGGATATATATAAACTTTATGAATTGAATACTGGGAGTTCGGAATATATAACTGATTTCCGTTTGGATCAACTCTCAGGAATTTTTTAACACCATAAAATATATCTACCTGCCTCTTGCCTACTGTACTATCCACTCCGAAATAAATATTTTCCCCGGAAAAATTATAGAATCCCATGTCTCTGATAAACCGCTCCAGTCTTTCTCTCTCTGCCTGAAGAACATCGGCATCATATGTCTTGCCCCTTTCAATAAGGCAATTTACTGAGTCGAATTCGATTATTTTGATAAGACCGGTATCAGCAATCTCGTACAAAATATTCCTGATCGTATATGCCTGTTTTGCGTCAATATTATAATAGACCTTCGATTTTCTGTTGGCAGTCATTATTGTTTCAGAGACCTGACCATCAAAATATCCCTTGGAAGTCAGATAGGCTTTTATCTGATCTTTAGATTTCGTAATTGAATAAGGGTCAAAGATCACCGGTTCCTCTCCGATATTTCTAAGCCATGTATGAGGCCACTTTTCCTTCTTGATATTTGAAAGATTATAGAGACCCAAATGGAACCTGACTCCAAAAATCCGTTTGTTAGGTTTCAGCTTTAGTAACGGCAGGATATCACTCTTTTTTAAACTGTCGGTATTGATGGTGATGTGATTCTCATCCAGAAGTGTCTCATCCCTCGGAACATATTTTGTTGGATTACAGGCTATTACTAAAAATAAAACTGCAACCAGTAGCAGATGCAGCTTAAATGACCCTGTATTTTTATTTGAAGTAAAATATTCCAAAATTTGTAATGGCAAGTTCGTGACAAATATATCAATAATAAAAAAGATAAATCAGAGAATAAAAAGGATAAAATGCTTAACAGGAATAAAATCAATTTCATTATTTCCCTTCAGAAGAAAAAGGTCAGAGATGAAAATCTCCTTTATATTATTGAGGGAGATAAAATGGTCAGGGAATATATCACTGCCGGTATGGCTGTTAAGTCAGTCATTGCTAAACCAGAATTCTTAAGCAGTCTGACCGGGAATATACCTCAGCAGATTGAAACAGAGGCTGTAAGCTATGAGGATCTGAAGAAGATCAGTACCCTTAAAACTCCCCATAATGCTCTTGCACTGGTGGAAATACCACAAAGAGATGTAGGTGTAAAAATGATTCTTAAAGATTGGAGCCTTGCCCTTGATTGTATTCAGGACCCCGGTAACCTTGGAACAATATTAAGGGCAGCAGGCTGGTTTGGTATAAAAAATATTGTATGCTCGGAGGACTGTGTTGATGCCTATAATCCAAAGGTCGTTCAGTCAAGTATGGGTGCCCTGATTCATTTAAATGTTGCATATCTTCCTTTAATTGATTTTTTATCTGAGGCATCAAAAGATCAGGTTCCGGTATATGGTACATTACTTAATGGTGAATCAATTTATAAAGAGACATTTGAAAAAAGTGGTATTATATTGATAGGAAATGAATCAAAAGGAATTTCAGATTCCCTGATACCATTTATCTCCAATAAAATCATGATCCCAAGGTCAGGGGATTCAAAATATGGAATTGATTCCTTAAATGCAGCGATGGCTGCTTCAATAGTACTCTCACATATCGCAGGAAAAGGAAAGATATCAGGCTTCTGATACTTTAGCCAATGCTTCAGCTGTTTTTATTCCGTCGACAGCCGAAGAGACGATCCCTCCTGCATAACCGGATCCTTCACCGCACGGATAAAGACCAGTGACCTGAATATGTTGCATCGATTCCGGGTCTCGCGGTATCCTCACAGGTGATGAAGTCCTTGATTCCACTCCAAGTATTACAGCCTCATTAGTAAGGTAACCCTTCATCAGAGAGCCAAATTGTCTGAACCCCTCCTGAAGCCTTTTAGAAATGCTTTCAGGAAGCCATTCATGCAACGGAGATGAAGTAATTCCAGGAAAATATGATGAGTGAGGCAGGCTTCGTGAGTTAATATTTGTAACAAAATCGACTAACCTCTGAGCCGGGGCACTCTGAGTACTTCCCCCATTAAGCCATGCATCCCGTTCAATCTCTTTCTGAAATTCAATACCTGCAAGGATGCCTGAACTACTGTATTTTAAAAGATCCTCCGGCCTCACCTCCACCACAATCCCTGAGTTGGCATATGGGGAATTTCTTCCTGAAGGTGACATTCCGTTTACTACAACCTCCTCCTGTGAAGTTGCTGAGGGAACAATAAACCCTCCGGGACACATGCAGAATGAATACACTCCTCTCCCATCGATCTGTCTGACAAGACTATATGATGCAGCAGGCAGAAAATCTCCTCTTCCCCCATGGTACTGGATCCGGTCAATAAGTTCCTGCGGATGTTCCGCCCTGACACCTACCGCAAAGGATTTCTGTTCAAGAGTAACGTTATTTCTAAGAAGCAAATTATAGATATCCCTTGCTGAATGTCCGGTCGCCAGTATCACAGCATCTGCATAAAAACTTTCGTCAACACCAGTCATTACACCTTTTATGCAATTAGCCTCTATTATCAGATCTGTTACTCTCTTTTCCAGCAGAAAGATGCCGCCAGAATCAATTATTGATTTCCTTATTTCTGATATTATTCCAGGCAGTTTATCTGTTCCCAGGTGAGGATGGGATTCATATAGAATGTTATCTTTTGCTCCATGTAAACATAAAAGTTCAAGAACCCTTGAATTATCGCCTCTTTTCTTTGATCTTGTGTATAACTTACCATCGGAATATGTGCCTGCGCCACCTTCCCCAAAACAATAATTGCTGTCAGGGTCAACAATGTGTTCCCGGCTTATTCTGGCTATATCCCTTTTTCTTGCTGAGACATCCTTCCCTCTTTCGATGATCACAGGTCTGAGTCCCAGTTCAATAAGTCTGAGGGCAGCAAAGAGTCCGGCCGGACCGGCTCCAATAATCAGCACCTCCCTTTTCCTGCTGACATCATGTGACCTGAATGGTGGGATATCAACTGAAAATCCGTTTTCATCTGTTGAGATTTCAACAAGAAGGTTGACTTTAATATTTTTCTGTCTCGCATCAACCGACCGTTTCAGAATACGAAATATAATAATATCCTGTGGATTAAGTCCAAGATTGATTGCAGCAGCCTTCTTTATATTTTTTTCATCCGCGGCTGATCCGGGATCAAGACTAATCTGAACCTGTTTTACCATTTCTATTCAAAATGAAAGGCAACAATCCACATTTGTGATTTCATTTTGTCGATTGATTTCACATATTGAGGATAACGGGTAGCAGTATCATGAACGAGCACATCCCTCAGCCCGTTAGACATTTTCAATTCTACTGACAGTTTAAAAAATGGCAGGTAAAAGTCGAACCCGGGACCGAATTCATAGTACAGGTCTGCTCTCTTTAACCTCATATAAATCGGCTTATCTTCATCATATTCCTTCTTACCAGCCAGATCATACCGTAAATTCAAACCACCTATCAGATACGGTCTGACGTTATTGAGCCTGTTGCCTTTATATTTCAATAGCAGAGGAAATTCGAGGAAAGAAGATTCAAGGCGCTGTTGTTCATTGACCAGCACTTTGTTCTTGTAAAACCTGACAATTCTTTGTCCGAATGAAACTCCTGGCAGGAACCTGATATCAAATTTTTCAGCCGGTCTGTAATCAGATACAATCTGAATATTTATCCCCGGATTAAGCCTGCTGACTTCAGGAAACAGAGAATCTACCTTCATATCAGCAAGCGACGGTGTTATCCTGAAATCCATAGTATTAAACCCGACACTAAAGCCAAAGTGAATGGGTTTGTCATCATACCATGAAAAATTCTTTGGCTTCTCTTTCTGTGCAAAACAAGTTGCTGATATTAGCAGGAATACAATTACTAAGGCCGGTTTTATATTGTAAGAGAGAGTCAATGTCTTTTAATATAGGGGTTTACATACTAACTGCAATGTAGCAATTTTATTGCCCTTCCGGTTTAAAGCCTGTATAAATACTTGCAATACCGCCTGACAGTTTTTTCTGTCTGCCACATGTGAAACCTGCCAGTGCAAGCAGTTTGAGAAATTCTTCATTATCAGGAAACTTCATAACAGATTCAGGAAGATAATTATATGCAATGCTGTCCTTTGAGAATACTTTTCCAAACGATGGCAGGATACGAAGGAAGTAGAAATTATATAGATGTCTGAAGAAATAGCCTGAGGGTTTTGAAAACTCGAGCACCATAATTATTCCCCCGGGTTTAGTTACACGGTACATCTCCGACAAACCTTTCAGAGGATCAGCGAAATTCCTGACACCAAATGCTACCATCGTAATGTCAAATTTATTATTCTCAAAATCAATGTTTTCAGAATCTCCCTTCACCAATTCTATTCTGTTCTCCAACCCTTTTTTCAAAATCTTGGATTTACCTATCTCAAGCATTTTCTCTGAGATATCAATACCTGTTACTTTTACCGGATCGATCTTAATTGAAGCTATCGCCAGATCGGCTGTACCGGTCGCAACATCAAGAATAACAGGATTTTTATTGTATTTTGAAATCATCCTTATTGCTTTCCTTCTCCAGAAATAATCTGTCCCGAAGGAGAGAAAATGATTTAGAAAATCATACCTCCACGCGATGGAGTTGAACATTGATTCCACCATTTTCTTCTTTTCTTCCATCTGGTCCGCAATAATTCATTTGAAATATGCGCAAAGATAAAATTTTAAAAAAGAGGCTGTACAAAAAGTATAAATGATTCTTGGGACTGGCAGGGAGATTCTTTGCCGCCAAGGCACAAAAGCTCTAAGTATCTTAAAAAGAATATTAAAATGAATCCTTCAAAAATTTTCTAAATTTGCCAAATAATAAATAAGCAGGATGAACAAAACTATAATGGTAACAGGCGCCACTTCCGGTTTCGGAAGGCTATTGCCGGAAAATTCGCAAAAAACGGATTCAATATTATAATAACAGGAAGAAGAAATGAAAAACTGAAAGAGCTTGAAACTGAACTGCTTTTAAACAAGGGGATTAAAGTTCTTTCGCTGGCTTTTGATGTAAGGAACAACAAAGATGTTTCGAAAGTAATTGGGAGCCTTCCCGGGGAATGGCAAAATATAGATATCCTGGTTAACAATGCAGGTCTCGCAGTTGGAATGGAGCATGTAGACGATGGCTTCATTGACGACTGGGAGAGAATGATAGATACAAACCTGAAAGGATTATTGTATGTTTCAAGAGCAGTACTGCCCTTAATGGTAAAAAGAAATTCGGGTCACATTATTAATATCGGTTCAATTGCAGGAAGAGATGCTTATGAGTATGGAAATGTTTATTGCGCATCAAAAGCGGCTGTAGATCAATTATCAAAAGGAATGCGGGCCGACCTGCTGAAAAGAAATATTAAAGTCACCCATGTTGCTCCCGGAATGGCGGAGACAGAATTTTCAATGGTAAGATTTAAAGGTGATGATACAAAGGCAAAAAATGTCTATAAGGGCATCGAACCACTTAAAGCAGAGGATGTTGCCGAAGTGGTTTACTACTGCGCAAATCTCCCGGCTCATGTTTGCATCAACGATCTGACAGTAACATGTACTCAGCAGGCAAGCGCCTTCTACAGTTACAGGAGAGAAAGTTAAAAGTTAAAAGTTAAAGTAATAATAAGCTGATCAGTAATGCAAAACGACAGATACCAGTACACATATCTTTTTGAGTTCACAAAAAATGTATTTCATAAAATGGGCTGCAGCCTCTCCGATTCTG